>CAZIXJ010000426.1:0-3024 GCA_964542835.1 uncultured Hyphomicrobiales bacterium | reverse complement strand
GGAGCTATTGAATTGTGGTTATCACTTCAGGCGGGTACGCCTAAAATAACTGAATCTCCCTTCTCGCTGAAGCGAGCTAACCTCTTTGAAAACTATAATTAACCGGTGACTGATTTAAGGGAAACAAATCCCCCTTTTGAATGTAGCTGCAAAGAAACGGGATGTGGAAGATATCCGGCTTATAACCATTAAAATAATCGACTCATTCAAACACTAACGGTTCATTTTTGAGGAATAGCAACGAATTAATTTTTAAAAAACAGATATTTTTTGTATATTGAACTTTATTTTAATTTTAATTGGATAATAATGAGTATCAGTAAAAAAACAATAGATAATCGTAAAGTAACTACATTAAGTCTTACAGAAATGAAAAAGGCAAACAAGAAGATTGTTTGTCTTACGGCATACGATGCTCTTGTAGCGGGAATCTTTGAAGAATCCGGTGTAGATTTGATATTGGTAGGAGATTCACTCGGAAATATCGTACAGGGGCTTGAAACTACTCTACCCGTAACTCTTGAAGATACAATTTATCACACAAAAGCAGTAGTAAACGGCTGCAGCAGACCACTTATAGTAGCAGATATGCCATTTATGACGTATCAGGTAAGGGCTGATGAAGCCTTCCGCAATGCCGGCAGAATAATGAAAGAAGCCGGATGCAATGCTGTGAAGCTCGAAGGCGGAAAATATGTCTGTGATGCAGTGGAAAGAATGACTCAATCCGGCATTCCCGTAATGGGGCATCTCGGACTGATACCACAAAGTATCAATAAATTCGGTTCATACAGAGCCAGAGGAAAAGATCAGACTGAAGCCGCACAAATTTACAGAGACGCTCACCTTTTGCAGGAAGCAGGTGCTTTTGCAGTAGTATTAGAGAAAATACCGGCTGAACTCGGCAGAAGAATTACAGAATCACTTACTATACCGACTATCGGAATCGGAGCAGGACCATACTGCGACGGACAAATACTTGTTTATACGGATATGCTCGGTATTACTACAGAATTTAATCCGAGATTTGTAAGGCGATATGCTAATCTGAGAGAAGAAATGGTAAAAGCAGTAACAAGCTACGGAGATGATATTCGCAAAGCAAAATTTCCTAACGATAAAGAAAGTTACTAATGATAAAACTAACTTACATAGCATCTTTGATATTATTTATTATTGCCATCGGATGCAGTGATAATTCAATAAGCAGCATTGATGACATTGTATTTCCCGAAGAAAATGTCAGCTACCAGCAACACGTAGAGCCGTTTATGCACCTTACATGTGCTTATGGTTCATGCCACGATGTATCAGGATTTAATGGAGATGACCTCACTACTTATTTTGCTATGATGAGTTCCACCGGGCTTATTATCCCCGGCAAACCTGAATCAAGCCATTTAGTGCAGATGCTGGAAGATCCATGGAGACATCCTGTGTTTTTTTACAGCAGTAAAATCAATCAAAATCACATAAATGGTATGAAAAAATGGATTGAAGAAGGTGCAGAATTTAATTAATTTTATAATTTTTAACAAAAATTCCATATATTTGATATTATTGAAATTATTTTTTATTATTTTTTAAAAGGGTGTTTTTATGTACAGATTAATGACTTTAATAATCATTCTGGCTACTCTGATTATTATTTCCTCCTGCAACAGAGGTGGTATTGAACCCGTTGAAATGGGTGAAATGGAGACTTATGTTGATGATTATACTGAATTTGAAGTTCAGTATCCTTCTAATTGGCATACTATAGAAAATTCGGGAGAATTTTTCTGGTCGTTTTCAGACTCACTTGCCAGAAGACGTTTCAAATCATACGACGCTGAAGGTTTTCCCGGTGCAAGACTTGCAGTATATGCAAAAACTATTGACTCGGTTAATACTTATGACAAAATAATCAGAACATTTGCTACTGACAAATGGAAAGAAGAAGTAGTTACAGAGAAAGGAACTACAACTCTTGACGGAAAAGAAGCTCTTAAACTTGTTTATGAGTTTCAGAGACTTGACGGACTTTTCAAAGGTATTACTTTGATAGCTACTTCTGACAGTATAACTGCCACAATTTTTACTTTTGAGTCTTTTGCATCAACTTTCGATGAAATGTACAAACCAAAAGTTGATGAAATAATATCTAATTTGAAATTAGCAAAAACAATTCAGATGGTACCTGATACTCTTTATGAAGAAGTAGAAGCAGATCCGCCTTCATCTAATTTGAAAACAGTAAGCGGAACCGGATTTTCAATTCAGATTCCTGATAATTTCGGAAGAGAAACTGACCAGTGGAAAACTGCCAGTTCACTTGAAAGCTATTTGTACTTAGGACAGAGAAGAGGCGACAGCCAGATAAAAGTAGAAATATTTGATGCTGAAAATGCACCACTGAAAAGTATTGTGGATGATAACAAGTCAGGATTTGGTAATGCAGCACCTGTAAAAACCAATCTTGGCGGTGAAGAGGCATTTCTAATGGAATATACGCCCGGTAATGACCTCAAAGGAAAAGTATGGTTTGTGAAAAAAGATGACAAACTATACAGAGTTCTGATTACTTGGTACGTACCTGAAGCGGATGATTACAAAGCAATCTTCGAAAGAGCTGCTCAATCTTTCAGCTTTAAGTAGAAAACAGAATTTCTCAATTTTTAATATAAGAGATGCTGCTTTTAAGGCGGCATCTCTTTTTTTTGTTACAGTAAATAAGTATAACTCAAATAAATTCCTGCTCCGATGAAAATAACTCCCGTTATCCTTTGAGCCCAATACTGAAATTTATTTATCATATTATAAACTTTTCCTATAGAGCCGGCACTGAAAGCGAGTATAAAAGCAAAAATTATCACCGGAAGAGCCGTACCAACGCCATATACAAGAGGCAATAAAATGCCTGAACCTTCTCTGAGACTTATCGGTATCAGACTTCCGAAAAATAATCCTGCCGATACCGGACAAAATGATAATGCAAATAAAAATCCAAGTATAAAAGCCGTCGCAGAACCTTTTTTCTCTGCT
>CAZIXJ010000425.1:0-3027 GCA_964542835.1 uncultured Hyphomicrobiales bacterium | reverse complement strand
ATGCTCATAATAAAATATACGAAAAAAAGGAATTTACATTAAAGCGTTCAGAAGCTTATACCGGAGTCTTGATAGATGACCTTGTAAATAAATCTACTGAAGAACCATACCGTATATTTACTTCATTAGCAGAATACAGATTACTCCTGAGAGCAGATAACGCAGATGAAAGACTTTCAAAATATGGATATGAACTTGGATTGATAACGGAAGAATACTTTAATAAAATATCAGATAGACAAAGAAAAACGAAAGCAGGAATAGAAGAGATTAAAAGTATTTTGATTAATCCTGATGATATTAATCCATATTTATCAGAAGTTGGAGAGAGTGAAATAAAACAAAAGCAATCCTTATATAATATAGCAAAAAGAGGCAAAGTAGATTTGAATGATATTTCAGAAAGATTACATCTTAATGGAATATTTAAAGACTATAAAGTAACAGAAAAAATAAAAATTTTTGTAAAATATGAAGGATATATAATAAGACAATTAAAAGAAATAGAAAGATTTGCTGAAACTGAAAATAAGAAGATACCTGAAAAAGTAAATTATTATGATATTACAAGTTTATCAAATGAAGCAAAAGAAAAACTCGATAAAATCAAACCTGCTTCACTAGGTCAGGCATCAAGAATATCAGGTGTATCAGCAGCAGATATTTCAATTCTTTCATTGTACATTAAATAATGTTCCACGTGGAACAATTGGAGAGAAATAATGAAAAAAGTTTTTATTACAGATACAGATAGTATGTTGGGGCAGGCAATTATAAAGTCTCTTTCTCTTAATTCGGAGATGGAGTTGTATGGATTTGGAAGAAAAAATAAAATCGTTAATAATCTGTATAATATAAATATAAAAGATAATAAAGAGTTGAAGAGTGTGCTTTACGAAATAAAGCCCGATTATATTATAAATAATTTTGTAACTTTTGATATAAATAAAGCTGAAGAAAACAAAAAAGAAACAATGGCTATAAATGCCGGTTTTGCTGAACAATTAGCAAGAATATCATCTGTGATAGAATGCAGTTTAATAGCATTTTCAGATTATAATGTTTTTTCTAATCCTGATAAATTATATGAAGAAGCAGACAAACAAAATCCGGCAAATTATCTGGGAAAAACTTTTCTATCAATGGAAAATTCAATAAAACTTGCAGAAATAGATTATACGTTATTCAGACTGGGTTTTTTAATGGGATATTCTGAAAATGGAAATGATTCAAATTATTTCTATGACAAAATAGAAGAATTGAAAAATAATCAGTCAATTACAATTCCAGAGGGTATGGTTCAACCTGTATTTGCAGATGATATTGCAAATGCAGTAGAGCTGACTATAGAAAATGACATTACAGGTGTTTATAATTTTGCGGGTGATGAAATACTTACTTATAAAGATTTATTTACAAAAGTAGCTGAATTTTATAAAATAAAGGATTATTCTATTGTAATAAATAAAAATAAAATATATCCAAAGAAATCCGAATTAATAAATCTTAAAGCCAAAACTACATTTAGTATAAATTTTACTGAAATAAGTGATATTATTAATTTTATTAAATTTCAAAAAGATTAACATGGAAAATTTATCATTAGAAAAAGCAAAAGAAATTTTAAAAAATATTGAAGGCAAGAAAATATTAGTAATAGGAGATGTAATGCTCGACAGATATTTCTGGGGGAGTGTATCGAGAGTGTCTCCTGAAGCTCCGGTGCCTGTAATTGATATTGAAAAAGAAACTTTTCATCTTGGTGGTGCTGCAAACGTAGCAAATAATCTCAAATCACTTGGTGCAGAGCCTGTAATATTCGGGCTTTTGGGAAATGATGATAATGGAAGAAAATTTACAAAACTTGCAAATCAAAATGGTCTTAATACAATGGGCGTATTTGTAGATGCCGATAGAAAAACTACTGTTAAAACCCGGGTAATCGGTAATAATCAGCAAATAGCAAGGCTTGATACTGAAAGCAAGAATGAAATATCTCTTACGGGTATTCAGTTTATGATAAGTAAAATTATGGAAACCGAAAATATTGCAGGAATAATTTTTGAAGATTATAATAAAGGTACAATATCCAAAAAATTAATTGAGGATGTACTTTACGTAGCTGAATGGAAAAAAATTCCGGTATTTGTAGATCCAAAAGAAAATAATTTCTTTGAATATAAAAATGTAACTGTATTCAAGCCAAATAAAAAAGAAGCGGCAACAGCATTAAATATGGAATTAACAGATAAAAAATCTGTAATAGAAGCAGGAAATATAATTAAAAATAAATTATCTGCTCAAAATGTATTGATTACTCTTGGTTCTGATGGTATGATATTATTTGACAGTAAAGGTGATTTCAAATCTGTTCCTACAAGAGCAAGAAATGTAGCAGATGTTTCCGGTGCAGGAGATACTGCAATAGCAACTCTTGCTGCTGCATATACATCGGGTGCAGACATTTCCGAGTCCGCTGCCTTATCAAATTATGCAGCAGGAGTAGTCTGTGAAAGTCCCGGTATTGTATCAATTACTCCTGAAGCATTACTTAAATCTGTAGAGAAAAATTCTGTAAGAAATTATTGATTTTCTTTGAAAGGAATGATTGGTATAGTTTTGATTTTAATAAACCTAATTGAATTAAAAATAGGTAAATGGTGAAAATAAATAAAGCAGACAAATATATCTGATATAAATTTAATGAAAATGTTATCAAATATGAAAAGTATGATGATTTTTTCGAAAACTCATTATATTGATGTAAATGAGAGAATAATTTTGAGTAAAGCCTTAAAGTGGATTGTCTGCTTTATCTTCTCATATGCAAAAATACAGCCTTCATAAATGCATTCTGTGGCAAAGTAAAGAGTGGTTTAATGGTAAAATGCACGATTTGTCAAAATTGCTTTAAATCGCAATTATGATGGGTTCTATGATGTGTTCGATATTATGCATATATTCACACAAAAATTTCTTCTTTATGTGGAATATGGCATCAATAATTCCAAAAGAATTTTTTCATAT
>CAZIXJ010000424.1:0-3030 GCA_964542835.1 uncultured Hyphomicrobiales bacterium | reverse complement strand
CTCTATTTAAAAATTTATCCATAAGTTACCTGCTTTCAAAAAATTTAATTTACATAATTTTATGCTAAAATAAAAATAAAAAACGCCCCGAAAATATTATCGGGGCGTTTTAGTATATGTTTTTTTTATTTATTTATCGGCTTCGCCCATTACCGGGTCGAGTGAGCCTATTACTGCTACCACATCAGAAATCATCGAGCCTTCTACCATATGTGATAATCCCTGCAGATTAGCTGAAGAAGGAGAGCGGATTTTTAGTTTCCAAGGATGTCCTTCTCCGGTGGATACTATAAAGAAGCCTAACTCACCTTTGGGAGCTTCTATAGCAGTGTAGGTTTCTCCCGGCTCAGGAGCAGCACCAAAATTAATTAGCATAAAGTCGTGGATAAGCTCTTCCATTTTGGTATAGACTTCGTTTTTCTTTGGAAGCACTTTGCTTGGTTCATTTGCAAGAGTAAGTCCTTTCGGCATTTTATCAAGTACCTGATAGATTATTTTCAGGCTTTCTTTCATTTCCTGAACTCTTACCATATATCTTGCCCAGGTATCACCTTCATTGTAAGTAATAACGTCAAAATCAAGTTCATTATATTTCAAATAAGGAGTATCCCTTCTCAAGTCTCTTGGTACTCCGGTGCCTCTCAATACCGGTCCTGTAAGTCCGAGCTGAATAGCTTTTTCTTTATCAATTACACCAATACCCGCCATTCTGTTTACAAAAATTGCATTCCTGTGAACAAGACCTTCAAAGTATTTTAATTCTTTGGGAAATTCATCAGCCCATTTTCTTATTTTGGCGAGTGTTTCATCATCAATGTCATTTGCTACACCGCCAATTCTTGTGTAGCTCGTAGTAAATCTAGCTCCGCATATCAATTCAAAAATGTCATATAATTTTTCTCTTTCGGTAAATGTCCAGAGCAGAATAGTCAGCGCCCCGACGTCCATACAGGTGGAACCCATAGCCATAAGATGAGATGATATTCTCGCCAGCTCACTTACAAGTACTCTTATCCACTGAGCTCTTTCCGGAGCTTCAATCCCGAGAGAATTTTCAATAGCAAGGGCAATTGCAGTATTATTGGACATTGGTGAGAGATAATCAAGCCTGTCTGTATGTGGCATAAATTCATGCAAAGTCGTATTTTCCGCTAATTTTTCGTATCCTCTGTGTAGATAGCCTAATTCTGGCACGCATTTTAAAATCGTTTCGCCGTCGAGCCTGAGTAACACCCTTAATACTCCGTGAGTAGCCGGATGCTGTGGTCCCATATTCAGCACCATATCATTTTCCAGAGGATCATCAAAGTATGCAGATGTATCCTTATCAAGAAGAGTTTTGTAAATCTTATCCTGTCTTTTGCGGTGAAGCCTATCTACTTCAGCATTAGTTCTGACATTCATCAATTTTTCCCGATAATTCTCTAATCTAATTATTTTTTTTATTACGTTTATTATAAACTAATATTTACATAAATTATTATTATATGTTATTTTCTAACCACTCATACCATTTATCAAGACCTTCACCTGATTTGGCAGATACTTTTATAAATTCAAGTTGAGGATTTATTCTCTTTGCAAATTCAATGGCTTTTTCTATGTCAAATTCAAGATAAGGCTTAAGATCCATTTTGTTAATAATACACAAATCCGAACTTCTGAACATATCAGGATATTTGGCAGGTTTATCGTCGCCTTCTGTAATACTCATAATTATTACTCTTTTGCTTTCACCCAAATCAAATGATGCGGGGCATACAAGATTACCTACGTTTTCTATCATTACAAATGAATTATCCGTAATATTCATCTTTTTTAATGATTTATTTACCATATCAGAGTCAAGATGGCAGCCGGACCTAGTATTAATCTGCACTACAGAAGCACCGGTCTTTTCAATTCTCTCGGCATCATTCATCGTTTGCTGGTCGCCTTCTATCACAAAGAAATTATGTTTGTCTTTCATATCGGTAATGGTCTTTTCGAGTAGTGTAGTCTTGCCGCTACCGGGTGAACTTACAAGATTAACTGCAAATACATTTTTTGCTTCGAAATAGCCTCTGTTTCTTTGAGCCATCATATTATTTTCGAGAAGAATATCCTGCTCAATATCAATTCTCGTATGAGAATGACTATGAGCATGGTCATGTGAATGGTGGTGATGCTCATTAGTATGTGTATGCTCGTGATTATGATTATGGTGGTCATGATGCATATCATCCTTCATCATAGCTTTAGCTTCTTCAGGAGTCATAATTGACGGTATATTGTCAGGGTCACCGCATCCGCAAGTAGAACACATAAATACCTCTAAATTTAAAAATTCAAATATAAGGAATTATTCACACTAATTCAATAGCTTTTATTTTCATTTCGTTTCCTTTTATTAGTTTTATTCCAAAGCCTTTGCAATTAGGGCATTGGGAATAATAATCATCAGCCTCAAATTCAAATCCACAATTCAGGCATTTGCCTGTTGCTTCAATAATGTTAATTTTAATTTCAGCATTTTCATAAATCGTTTTTTTGATTATCTGTTGCATAGCAGTTTCCAATGCTTCCAATACAACTCCTGATAGCTTTCCGATTTCCAGTTCAATCTTTTTTATTTTTACGTTGCCGTCAGGAATATTTGAGTCGCATATTTCAATTATATTCTGTGCAATAGAAAATTCATGCATCTTTTATTCTCATTCAAATAGATAAATTCATTTTTTATTAATTAGATTCTCCTTAAAAACTCGTAAATTGAATAAAAATGAAAAATTAAAGCAATTATAATAACAAAAAGTGCAAGGGTTTAAAAAAATATTCTCAAATAAATCCTGCCTTTAATAAATCCCCCGATTTGCTAACGCAAATCACCCCCTTTTTGAAAAAAAGGGGAAAATAATGAGGAGAAGCCGGAGACTTTTCCTCCTTTCTTGAAAGCTCCGATAAATCGGAATGCAAGCAGAGGTGGCTTGCCGGACACTGATACTAAGTTGCTTTCAAACATACAAGATAAAATATCTGATTCCCACCTGT
>CAZIXJ010000423.1:0-3042 GCA_964542835.1 uncultured Hyphomicrobiales bacterium | reverse complement strand
TACATTTTTCTATAATATTTGGATTTCATCGTTTTCACACAGGCTCTTTAACTCGTGGAATAGATACATAATGTTTTTTTTCTAAATCAGATTATTCAGATTATCTTTTACTTCTTCTAATGAACTTTTCAAGCCTTTTAGTTTTTCTTTTTCTTTAGCTACTACTTTTTCAGGAGCATTGTTTACAAATTTATCATTTGATAATTTCTTCTCAGTACCTTTAATAAGACCTTCGAGCCTCATAATCTCTTTTTCTAATCTTTCTTTTTCCTGTTCCATATCTATTGCAGCACCTATAATCAGATATATCTGGTTGTTTCCGATTACACTTGCAAGTGAACCTTCAGGCTTTGCTGCATTAATATCCACTTTTGTATTTTCGCATTTTGCCAGAGTGTTGATTACAGGAATCTGCATTTCAATTAGCGATTTATTCTCATCACTGTCAGTAGAAATAATCAGAGGTATTTTTTGAGAAGGAGGTATTGATGTAGTGCTTCTTAATTTTCTTACTTCATCTACAATACTTTGTATCTGATTGAATTTACTTTCCATCTGCAAATCAATATGGTTATCGTCAGGCACAGGAACTTCCACTGTACTTATTGATTCATTTGCATCTCTGTTTCCGAGAATATGCCAGACTTCTTCAGTAATGAACGGCATTACGGGATGGAGTAGTTTTAATATGTTTTCATACATATTTATTGCAAATGCAAACAGTGATTTCTGATATTCCTTATCATCATTTTCAGAAAGCTCTACTTTCATTATTTCAATATACCAGTCGCAGAAATCGCTCCAGATAAAATCATAAAGCAGTTTAGAGTACTCTGTTACTTTGAAATCATCAAGATATGAATCGAGTTTTTTCAGGGTAGAATTAAATTTGGATAATATCCATTTGTCAGCTACCGACAAATTTTTGTGTTCAATATCATCATTATTAAAATCATTTAGGCTAAAGCCGTATTGCTCAGCTTTTACGAGTATAAATCTACCTGCGTTCCATATTTTATTTGCAAAATTTCTTCCTATTTCGATAGAAGGAATATCCTGTTTTTTTACATCAACATCCATTTTTACGTCCTGCCCCATTGGGGAGAGGAATATTATTGTAAATCGAACTGCATCAGTTCCGTATTTGGCAATAATATTGAGCGGGTCGGGAGAATTTCCGAGCGATTTGGATAGTTTTCTGCCTTTTCCGTCTCTTATTGTACTTGTGAAGTAAACATCTTTAAAAGGAATTTCACTTTTAAATCTGTCTGTAGCCATTATCATTCTGGCAACCCAGAAGAATATTATATCAGGTGCAGTAACGAGCAAATCACTCGGAAGGAATTTCTGCAAATCAGGAGTTTCTTCATCTTTGCCATTATGCAGCCATTTCATAGTAGTAAGGGGCCAAAGCCATGAGGAAAACCATGTATCAAGCACATCTTCTTCCTGAATAAGAGGAACATTATCTGATAGTCCGAGTTTCTTTCTTGCTTCGGCTTCATCTGTAGCGGCTGTATATCTTCCGTCATTTGTATGATAGACTGGAATTCTGTGTCCCCACCAGAGCTGACGTGATATACACCAGTCGCGGATATTATTCATCCAGTGTTCGTATGTTTTTACCCAGTGATTGGGATGGAAATTGATTTTTCCTTCTTTTACCACTTCTAATGCTCTTTCTGCAAGGGGTTTCATCTTTACGAACCACTGATCGGAGAGGTATGGCTCTACAGGTTCGCCGCCTCTCTGAGAAAATCCGATATTATGGGTGTAATCTTCTTCTTTTTCAATTAAATCCAGTTCAGTAAGTTTTTTTACGATTAGTTTTCTGGCTTCAAATCTTTCAATTCCGTCATAATCTCCTGTGTTCTCGTTGAGAGTACCATCAGGATTGATTGTATTAATAGTTTCGAGATTATGGCGTTTCCCTACTTCAAAATCATTTGGGTCGTGAGCAGGCGTAATTTTTACGCATCCTGTACCGAATTCCGGGTCGGCATGCTCATCGGCGATTACTTCCACAAGTCTGTTTACAAGTGGCACCCGTACTTTTTTGCCGATTTTATTTTTGAATCTTTCATCTTCGGGATTAACTGCAACCGCGATATCACCAAATATAGTTTCTGCTCTTACTGTGGCTACTGAAAGATATTCATCAGAATTTTCAAAATAATATTTTAGAGTATAAAGTTTTTCGTTTACTTCTTTATATTCGACTTCTTCATCGGAAAGAGCAGTCCGTGCAAGGGGAGACCAGTTGATAATTCTTTTACCTTTATATATAAGTCCGTCATCAAAGAGTCTTATGAAAACTTCTTTTACTGCTCTTGAGGGTTCATCATCCATTGTGAATATTGTTCTGTTCCAGTCGCAGGAAACTCCGAGTTTTTCCATTTGATTTAATATGATACCACCATATTTTTCCCGCCATTCCCATACTTTTTCAATAAAATTATCGCGACCGAGGTCAAATCTCGTAATATTTTCTTTTTTAAGCTGAGCCTCTACTTTGCTTTGAGTAGCTATTCCGGCATGGTCTGTACCGGGAAACCAGCATACTTCGTAGCCCTGCATTCGTTTGCGTCTGATATACAAATCCTGTAGTGTGATATTAAGAACGTGTCCGAAATGCAGAATTCCGGTTACATTGGGAGGAGGCATCAGAATGCTGTAAGGCTTTTTCTCTGATTTATTATCTGCTTGAAAAATTTTATTGTCTAACCATTTTTGGTACCATTTTTCCTCAATCCGATGAGGGTTATACGCTTTTGGGAAATTATCCAACATATTATTCAATTTTTTGTTACTTTTACAACAATATAATTTTGCAAAATAACAAAAATCATCGAAAAAATTAAGAGAAATTATGAAATTATGAGAAAATCACTTGATTTGTAAATATCAAAAGTTTCAGAAATTCCCGAAAAAATTATACAATGAATTTATGGAATATGCCATTTTAAAACATTTATTATCCTAAAAAACTTACTAATAATAAGTTTTGGAATCAGTGGATTAAAAAAAAATGCGATTAGCAAT
>CAZIXJ010000422.1:0-3104 GCA_964542835.1 uncultured Hyphomicrobiales bacterium | reverse complement strand
AATACTTTTTATTTTTTGAAATTTCGTAAATTTGTATTTTTGTTAAAATATTGCAGAGTATTAATTGGCAAAATATAAACATAAGCAGGATGTAAAAAGAAGCCCTGTAAGACAGGGCAGGACTACGAAAAGAATATTAATTAAAAAATCGGGGAAAATCCCCGATATTGCTCTTTATGGTTCGGTAGTTGCATCTATCGGCAAAGTAACTATCGTAAAGCCCGAGGGAAAATCTTTCGAATACGAAAATTTTGTAGCTTGTTTTATTGCAGGTACAATAATATCAAAAAATGAATATTCATCTATAATTGCAGTTGGTGATAAAGTATATTATCTTCCTATTGATGAGAAAGATAAAGAAACTGGACTTCAGAAAGGTAGTATCGTGGCGATTGATACCCGGGAGACGATGATAGCAAGGAAAACTCCCGGCAAGGGAATATCAGAAAATATTATAGCTGCAAATATTGATAATCTGATTATCCTGATGTCAGCATTTGACCCGATTTATAATAAGCGACTGATAGACAGGTATTTAATTGCTGCAGAAGCAGGTGGCGTTACTCCGGCAATATGTATAAATAAAATGGACCTCGTGGAAGACAGAGAGTTCTTCTATGAAGACTTGCAGATTTATATGGAGCTTGGGATAAAAGTAATGTTCATTTCTGCTCAGGATAATTCAAATATTGAAGAGATTAAAGATTACCTGAAGGGCAAATCCTCCTTGCTCTCAGGAGTGTCTGGTTCAGGAAAAAGCACGCTTATTAATACTCTTATAGGCAGTGATATACAGCCCGTTTCCAAAATAAGTGAAAAAACTCAAAAAGGAAAGCATAAAACTACCTCAGTAAAGATGTTTAAGTCTCAGAATGACACTTACATAATTGATTCTCCCGGAATAAGAGAATTTGGTTTACTCGGAATCAAAAAAAATGATATTTCACTTTATTTTCATGATTTTGATGAATATTTTCCTCAATGCAAATATTATTCCTGCAATCATATTCACGAACCCGGCTGTGCAGTAATAGATGCGGTGGAAAAGGGCTTGATAGACCCCGAAAGATATCATAGTTACGTTAATATTTTTGAAAGCATTGAATAAAATTTAAACAATTTAAATAAATTAATTTTTAAACTAACTTTTTTTCTTTAATTTTACTGTTTAAAATTAAAATAATAAATAAATTAATATACTTATTAACAAAAGAGCGATTTGATAATTATGAAGACACTAATTGAACCTTTTAAAATTAAAACGGTGGAAGAAATACCAATTACGACGGTTGAGGAAAGAGAAAAATATCTAAAAGAAGCTCATCATAATCCTTTTTATCTAAGGTCGGAGCATATTACCATTGATTTGCTCACAGACAGTGGCACTACTGCTATGAGTGCAAAGCAATGGGCTGCTTTGATGGATGGCGACGAATCATATGCCGGCTCAAGGTCTTATTACAAATTTGAAAAAGAAGTAAAAAATATTACTGGATTTAAGCATATTATCCCAACTCATCAGGGAAGAGCCGCTGAAAAGATTCTTTTCACGGTAATGGCAGGCGAAGGAAAAGTAGTTCCTAATAATACTCACTTTGATACTACACGCGGTAATCTTGAATTTATCAAATCTCTACCGATTGATTTGCCGGTGAAAACAGGAATTGACCCTGAATATATCGGTGATTTCAAAGGTAATATGGATTTGGAAAAGCTCGAAGAAGTAATCAAAAAGCACGGAAAAGAAAATATCCCTCTCGGGATGATTACCGTAACCAATAACAGTGGCGGCGGGCAACCCGTTTCGATGGAAAACATCAGAGAAACAAGTAAGCTGCTAAAAAAATACGACATTCCTTTTTATCTTGACTGTTGCCGATTTGCTGAAAACGCTTATTTTATCAAACAGCGCGAAAAAGGGTACGAAAATAAATCAATTCTTGAAATATCTCAAGAAATGTTTTCATATGCCGATGGTGCTACAATGAGTGCCAAAAAAGACGGCTTATCAAATATGGGTGGATTTATAGCCACCAATGATGATAAAATTGCAGAAAAGGCAAAGACAATACTTATTATCACAGAAGGCTATATTACTTACGGCGGACTTACAAGGCGTGATATGGAAGCACTGGCTCAGGGGTTCAAGGAAGTGGTAAAAGAAGAATATCTGGCTTACAGAATTGGTCAGGTGAAATACCTCGGTGATGAACTTATGAAAAACAACGTACCAATTTTGATGCCTACAGGTGGTCATGCAGTATATCTCGATGCAAAACGATTTGCCCCGCATATCGCACCGGAGCATTTCCCGGGACAATCAATATTACTTGAACTATACAGAATAAGCGGTATTCGTGCTGTGGAAATCGGCTCGCTTATGTTCGGACAGAAAGATGAAGCAGGCAACTTCATACCTGCAAATATGGATTTGGTACGTCTGGCAATACCAAGAAGAGTATATACAAAATCCCATATGGATTATATCGTAGAAGCCGTGTCTGAAGTTTATGAAAACAGAAAGAAATTAAAACCAATGAAGATTACATGGGAAGCAGAATATCTAAGGCATTTCACGGTGAAAATGGATTATATTTCTTAAATATATATTTTTACAAGCCCTCCGATAGTATAGGGGTTTTTGAATTTTGGTTTAGCTCTTCAGGCGGGAACGTCTGAAGAGTCTGAATCTCCCAACTTGCTGACAAGCGAAACAGAGGATTGTCTTACCCGTTGGGTAAACCCAACGGTTTTTCCAAAATTCCCCTCTTGCCCCGATAAATCGGGATGAAGACAAGGGGTGGTTTTGAAAATCTCTGATTTTCAAAAGCAGGGTGGAATAGAATATCTCAAAGAACGAATATTTCTAAATTTTCAAATTTTCTGCCTATGCAATCATTTCAGTTGCCACGAGTTTTAGAGTCTGTGTGAAAAGTCAAAAAATGCAAATTCATATTGACCCTCACCCCTGCCCTCTCCCAGTGGGAGAGGGAGTTTTAGAAGTAGGTGGACTATTGGGGGGTTGATAGTCCTCCTCCGTCCTGTGTGCTGAGGCTCTCGAAGTATGCGGACACCTCCTCTGTTTACATCCCGATTAATCGGGG
>CAZIXJ010000421.1:0-3107 GCA_964542835.1 uncultured Hyphomicrobiales bacterium | reverse complement strand
GTACGCAATGGCAGGTCATTCTCGGGTTACTTCGACTACGCTCAGCAACCCTTAAAAATTGACATTTCTCATCTCCCTCGTGGCGTGTATTTTGTGCGGGTTGGTGATAAGGTGGAGAAATTTGTGAAAAGGTAAAGAGAATATAAGAATCAGATTGCTTAGTTAGTTATTGGATTTTTATATTTTCCGATTTTTTTTCTCAGAAAATATTGTTAAATTTGCATTATGTTCTTTTTCAGGTAATCAAGACCTAATGATTATGTCTATGGTTTTGATTTAAGGGAAACAGGTTAGAATCCTGTGCGGTAGCGCCGCCGTATTGGCTGACGAGCTTTTCGCTCCGAAAGGAAATCACTGCATTTGCGGGAAGATGAAAAGTTAGGAAGAAGCCTTAGCCGGAATATCTGCCCGAAGAAGACTCATTTGTAAATTGCACTTTTTGTGCAGTTTTGCATCTGCGACTAACAGATGAATGAGGTTCAGAGAGATATTCCATTCTTTTATATTATCCCGCTGCACCAATAGTTTCATCAAATGTAAACTATTGTTAAATTATTTTTTGGAGGTTAATAATGAAAAGCATTATTAAACTATTTGTCTTGTCTTTTGTTGTATCATATTCAGTTTTTGCTGAAATTGAGACTTACTCTACTTACAGAATTGAAGAAAATGTAGAAAACCCAATGTTTATGCACTATGATTCTGTTCAGAAAATGATGCATATTTTTGGAATTACCGATTCAAAAAGTACCTGGAGAATGGAAAAAATATCAAATAATATTATATCAGGTTCTGAAAGGCACGAATTTGAAAATCTCAAAAAACCGTTCAAACCCGGGTTTGATATTGAAAATGGTTTTATTTATATCCCTTTTGAAAATCAGATAAAAAGATATAATCTCTACGGTGATATAAATGAGCAGGAAATCGCCAGTATTGACGCTGATGCAATTGATGTAGCAGGCACACATCTTTTGCTTGCCACAAATCACAATGATGGCGAAAGGGGAGAGCTTCAGGTTTATAATATTGCATCAGGCAGTGTATTACAAAGAGTTTCGGCAGGATATAATTTCAGAGATGTCAAGCATTATTATACCGAGGATGGAAATATTGGTATTGCTCTTTTGAGCGATGTTGATACGGAAGGAACTTCTTCTGTAATTCATTATGGTCCTATTGTTCATATGGGTAGTTTCACGCTTGACAGTGTAATTATCGAAAATAATGCAACAGAAATCAGATTAAAAGATAGTTTGCTTGTGGCTACCGGCGGTGAAACTGACGGCATTCATCTTCTTAATCTAAATTCAGGTGAACTAACTCAGCATTTTCTTACATTAGGCTCATATAATCCGTCTTCATCTGTAATAGCAGGTGATGCAATATATACTGCTACTTCATATGGTGATATAAGAAAAACCGACTTATTTACGGGTGATATGAAGCACATTATTTCTTCCTCTCTTGATAATTTTGATTATATAGAAGCATATGGAGATGAGTGGCTTTATGCAGCTGATACTGAAAGTGATAAAATAAATACATTCAAAAAGACTATACTTAACTATGCAGATGAGTATGAGGAGTTTGAAGTAGGCAAAGAACCACTTAATGTATTCTTTGATGAGGAGAATTATTCATTTCATGTAATCTGCAAAGGTTTCGATGCAAATTTCAACGGTGAATATGAAGAAGAAATGGGTGATGAAAAGCCATCGTGGTGGAGAATTCAGCCCGGTTCAATACTCTTGGGAATTGGAATGCCCGGTATCGGTCAAGTAGAAAAAGTAATGGATTTTGAATTTGGTGCAATAGATTTTCCTTATACAAACAATGATTTGGCTATTGATGATAACAACATTATGTATATTCCTTTAAGAAATGAAATTAAGGCATATTCTATTAATAAATATGATGACTTTCCTGAGCAGTTCAATCTGGAAATTCCAATAAAAGCTGCATCAATAGGATATTATGATGAATTTTTATTTGCCGCAGAAAGAGTAATTGACGGCAATGATGTAGTTAAAGTATTCGAACCCGGAGATAGTGAACCTGTTTATATTTTCGATGCAGGAGAGAATGTAGTGGAAGCATGCTATTTTGAAACTGATATGACTGACGTTGATGGTATGGTGATAGCAAATTCAGGTGATTTTGCCGAACCAAATTCTTCTACTATTCAATGGATTGTCTTGGATGACGGAGTTGAACCGGAAGTTACATCATATAACGTTGGCAGCAGTCTGAATGATTTGGCTTATGCGGGAGAATATGTAGCATTCTCTCTGAATGGTTCTCATGAGGTAAAAGTAATTGACGTAAATCAAGGTCCTGAAAAAATGCTTACTTTTAATACAGGAACGAAAGGCTGGAACGGACCGAGAGATGTTGCAGTATATGATAATGAAGATAATAAGCATGTATATTTTACGACTTATTCAGGCGATGTCAGGAAAATTGATTTGAATAAAGGTGTGATGACTAAAATTTATCCTACTGACAGCAAAGCTGAAGGAATTGCTGTTTCAGATTATGATGTTGATTATGATAATCCTGCAATTTTAGCTGCAAATATTTCAAAAAGTGATTATTCATCAAATAATCTTGTTAGTGTCTATTTCAGAAGTCATACATCTGTTAATGAATATAAGGACAAAATAGTTTCAGAAATTAAACTTTATCCAAACCCTGCAGTTGATTTTGTAAATATTGAGACTGATAAAATGCTTCCCGGCAATTCTCAAATAGAGATTTACAGTATAAGCGGAGAATTATTACTTTCTGAAACAGTTAATTCATTAGGTAATACTCAATTTAATTTTTCATCTTACAATCTGCCTTCAGGCTATTATCTGTTGAGAATTATAAATAAAGATGAAATTTATACGGCACCTTTTGAAATTCAGAAATAGAAAATAAGTCCCAAACTCCCTCTACCTCAAATCAGCCACCGGCTATTTGTGAGGGGAGTGGGTCCGGGTGAGGAGCATAATGCCTGATACCCAAACTCCGATTTGGGAATTTATGACAAAGCAGCCTGATACCCAAACTCCGAGCCTGTGTAAAAACTGACAAAATCAAGTGAAATATAAAAAACATTC
>CAZIXJ010000420.1:0-3129 GCA_964542835.1 uncultured Hyphomicrobiales bacterium | reverse complement strand
TTACATTATTGAATAAGAAGAAAATAAAATTATATTAAAATAAAGTTTTTAATATTTATGATTATTGGTTTTGAGTAAATAATTAGAATAAAATATAATTTTTAAAGTGTTAATTCTTCTAACAAATAATATGGTACAAAATAATTCAAATAGCGTAATTAAGTTATTCGATAATATTGTGAATTATTCTGATGAACTCGTAAGAATAATGAGGTCGTCCAAAATGCGTAATTCTGATATTGCAGTAATAATGGATAGCATTATAGCTTTTATGGGAGAGGTAATTCGCATATTCCCGGATATGATTAACGAGAATACTGCTAAAACTCCTCTTCAGAGGTTGCATATTGCCTATAGGGAACAGAAGTCAGCCTGGCAGAATTTTCACGCCAATCCTGCACTTTTTTATCTCGAGTGGTACAATTTTCATCTTCAGTGGAATAATTACTATTTGAATTATGAATTTACCGAAACATCAGAAAATGCTTATTTTATATCTCTTAATTAGCAAAATATTCAGAAAAGTTAGCAATGGAGATATTTTATTAACGTCTAAATGAAAAAATTAATAATGGAGAGTTATGAGTCAGTTTGGAAATATGAGTGGCGGTGGCAAGTTTTCAATGTTTCCGCCGGTAATAAAATATTTAATTTTCATTAATGCGGGAGTATTCGTATTTCAGTATTTTTTTCTGAAAGCACTTTCTTTCGGAGGAACGAATCTTTTTGCATTAACGATGAATTTTCTTGCATTGCAGCCTATTGATGCTTCTGCTTTATCACTTACATCAGGTGGTGGATTTTATCCATGGCAGTTACTGTCTTATCAGTTTCTGCACGGAGGATTTTTCCATTTATTCTTTAATCTTTTTGCACTTTGGATGTTTGGCGTTGAGATGGAAAATCGCTGGGGAAGCAAGAAATTTCTTGTTTATTATTTGCTTTCAGGAATTGGTGCCGGAGTTGTGCATATGATAGTAAGCCCGTTTTTCGGAGGAATGGGACCTACGGTAGGAGCATCAGGTTCGATTTATGGTATATTGCTTGCTTTTGGTCTTACTTATCCTAACAGACCTATACTTGCAATGCCTTTTTTCATACCAATTCCCGCAAAATATTTTGTAATGATATTTGCAGGATTTGAACTTTTCAGCGGTCTAACGGGAGGAAGCGGTATTGCCCACTTTGCTCATCTCGGCGGTGCCCTTACGGGTTTTATTTTACTAAAATTCGGTGATAAATGGGGAGTGTATGAATTCCTCGGTAGTCTTTTTGGTTCACAGCAGAAAAGCACAGGTTATTCAGTAGGTCCTGATTATGATACAGCTACCACATCTTCCAAAAGCGGAAAGGGCTATTTCGTAAATTGGGAAACCCCAAAGCAATCCAGACAAAAGCATTATCAGGAAGTGCACACTAAAGAAGAAAATGAAAAATCAGTAAATATTGACGGCGAACAAATAAATCAGTCAACTATTGATAAAATTCTTGATAAAATTTCCGAAAGCGGTTATCAAAATCTCACTGATAAGGAAAAATATATCCTGACTGAACTAAGCAAAAAATTATAATTGTTTAACAAATTAAATTATGAAATGAACGTAAATAAAGATAAATTTAATCTCGAAGTACTTAACAGCAAACGCGAAGACAACCCTACAAAATCAGTAAGCGCATTTGAAAGATTTCCAAGAAGAAAAGCCAGACAGGTAATGGTTGGAGACGTACCCGTTGGCGGAGATGCTCCCGTTGCTGTACAGACTATGACAAAAACCAAAACTGCCGACGTAAAAGGCACGCTTGAGCAAATCAAAAGATGCGAAGAAGCCGGTGTGGATATTGTGAGAGTTACTGTAAATAATAAAGCAGCATCAGAAGCTATAGGAGAAATCGTAAAAGGCTCAAATATACCAATAGTAGCTGACATACATTTTAATTATATGTTTGCTCTCAAATCAATCGAAGCGGGCGTAGCCAAAGTAAGGATAAATCCCGGAAATATCGGCAAAGTGGAAAGAATTAAAAAAGTATTGAATGCTGCCAAAGAAAGAGGCATTCCTATTCGTATAGGTGTTAATTCCGGTTCACTCGAGCAGGATATACTTGAAAAACACGGATTTCCTACTGATGAGGCTCTTTATGAAAGTGCTATGAGACACGTTGGCATTGCAAAAGATTTCGGATTTGATGATGTAATTGTATCAGTAAAATCTACATCCGTGCCGCTTATGATTTCCGCATACAGACTAATTGCCGAAAGAACGGATATTCCTCTTCATCTCGGAGTTACCGAAGCCGGCAGATTGCGGATTGGGACTATTAAATCAGCAGTCGGTATTGGCACATTACTTGCAGAAGGAATCGGCGATACAATAAGAGTATCGCTCACTGATGAGCCGGAGCATGAAGTGGAAGTTGGAAAAGAAATATTGAGAAGTCTTGGTTTGGCTCAGAGAAATGTAGAAATCATCTCCTGCCCTACCTGTGGCAGGCTTGACGTTGATTTGTTCAAAATAACCGAAGAACTGGAAAACGCGACACGGCACATAAAAAAGCCTATGTCTGTATCAGTACTGGGCTGTGCAGTAAACGGACCGGGCGAAGCCAGAGAAGCAGACCTCGGAGTAGCGGCAGGCAAAGGACAAGGAATATTCTTCAAAAAAGGCGTTCAGTTCAAAGTAGTAAAAGAAAAAGACATAGTAAACGAACTTCTGAAAGAAATAGAAGCATTTGAGCCTGAAGAGGCTTGATTTTATAAATTATCTGAGTTGGATACTGAGCATGGTCGAAGTACCGTTGCAAATAATCACTAAAAAAATCCGGCATAATTCTGTCGGATTTTTTTTAAAATTAAAGCATATCTGTCGTAAAATAAGCAACATTGAACTATCTCAATACATAACATATAACTACGTCGAGTTAATTTTATTAAAAAACTTTATTTAAGCGAAAGAATATAATGATTTGGAAAGAATTAGAAAAATTAAGAAATCAATATCTCGAATTGGGATTGTCTGATGCAATTAATTATGAAAAATTCTCAATGATTTCTATTGTTTATAATTCTACCAAAATTGAGGGTTGCTCGCTTACTGAAAATGACACTAAACAGCTTTTGGAAAAGGATAT
>CAZIXJ010000419.1:0-3134 GCA_964542835.1 uncultured Hyphomicrobiales bacterium | reverse complement strand
GGAGAAAACAATGGAAAAATTATTACTTTTTTTAAAAAAGCATAACAGAAAGTTTTTTGCCTTTAGTTTTTTGTTAGTTCTTGCCGTTTATTTCGGATATGGAATTCTTTATTCAAATCTTATCAATCAAATGCCTGAAGAAAATCAATACTGTATGGATTGCCATCAGGATAAGACTTTGAAAGGAATGATTGACGGCAAATCTCAGTCAGTCTTCGTAAATGCGAAAACCGTATTAAATTCAGTGCATTCCAAGGTTTTGTGTGTAGATTGCCATACTGACCTGAATGATTCTGACTTGCCTCATACGGAAGATGTGCAGCCGGCTACTTGTGATAACTGCCATCAGGATGCTGTAAATGATTTTGAAATAAGCCTTCACGGTCAGGCATTGAAAAAAGGTGACCCTCTTGCTCCCGACTGTAATTTTTGTCATGGTACTCACGACATTTTAGCAAATAATGCAAAAGGCTCACCTATAGCTCCATTGCAGATTCCTTATCTCTGTGGTCAATGCCATCAGGAAGGCTCGAAAGTATCTCTTACAAAAAATATTCCTCAAACTCATATTCTGGAGAATTACACACAGAGTATTCATGGAGAAGGACTTTTTAAAAAAGGTCTGACTGTATCGGCGAATTGTGCTTCGTGCCACTCAGCTCATTTAATACTGCCACATACAGACAGCCGCTCTTCCATTGCCAGAGAAAACATTGCTGAAACCTGCGCCGCCTGCCATCAAAGAATTGAAGAAGTACACGAAAAAATTATTGACGGCGAAAAGTGGGAAACCGAAGAACATACTCTGCCAGCATGCGTGGATTGCCATCAGCCACATAAAGTAAGAAATAATTTTTATGACTTAGGGCTTGCAAATCAGGAATGTCTTAATTGTCATGAAAAGCCTGATATTGTAGCTTCAGATGATGGCAGATCATTATTTGTAGATGCTGCAAAATTAAAATCATCTGTTCATTACGACCTCGCCTGCTCCAAATGCCATATTGAAGTAACTCCTTCCAAAGAAAGAGCCTGCGAGACGATAACTCATGGTGTTAATTGCGGGAGCTGCCATGACAACGTAAACAAAAATTATATGCAAAGTTCGCACGGGAAATTGTTTTCTCTTGATGACCCTGATGCGCCTCAATGCCAGACCTGTCATGGAGAGCATCTGGTGCTATCAAGATATGACAAACAATCAAAAACATTTGCCCTTAACATACCTGATTTGTGCTCAGAGTGCCATAGAAACGGTGAAAAAGTTGCCAAAAGATTAGAACCAAAAATTAAAAATGTAGTGGAAAACTACACTCAAAGCGTTCACGGAAAAGGCATCAACAAGGGTTCGCTTACCGTTACGGCAAATTGTTCGGACTGTCACACAGCCCATTCAGAGGCAAATCATAACAATCCAATATCTTCCACTCATCATGATAATATCAGTGGAACTTGTGGACAGTGCCATTATGGTGTAGAAACTGAATTTGAAAAGAGTATTCATTCGCATGATGTAAGCGATACGGATAAAGAGCTGCCAGCGTGTAACGATTGTCATCCGGCTCATTCGATAATAGACCCTACTCAGGGTGAGTTCAGATTTTCAATAATGAGTACATGCGGAAAGTGCCACGTAGATATCAGCAAATCATACTTTGATACATATCACGGTAAGGCATCTATTTTAGGTTCAGAAAATGCTGCGAAATGCCATGATTGCCACAGTTCACATTTTATTTTGCCTGTGAATAATCCTAATTCATCTTTATCACGTAATAATATAGTAGAGACCTGTGCATCATGCCATCCGGGAGCAAACAAAGGGTTCACAAGATATTTAACTCACGCCACCCACCACGACCCGGATAAATATCCTCTGCTCTTTATTACATTCTGGGGAATGACGTTTCTTCTTATAGGCACATTTATTATATCATGGCTCCATACATTGCTGTGGCTGCCAAAATCTCTCAGATTGAGAAAACAGATAAAAGCAATGAAGGCAGCTCATTCATCAGGCATTAGAATCAGAAGATTCTCTACGCTTGAAAGAAAACTCCACATTATTATGATTTTGAGCTTTTTGATTTTGGCAGCTACAGGCATGATGCTGAAATTCCCTTATGCGGGATGGTCTCAGTTCCTTGCTGATATAAGCGGAGGAGTGGAATCTGCCGGCTTATATCATAGAATAGCAGCACTTATGCTTTTTGGTGTTTTTATTACACATGTTTTTGATTTGTTTAGAAAGAAGAAAAAAGAATTTGGCTCGTGGAAATCAATGCTTTTAGGTCCAGATTCTATGCTACCAAACAAAAAAGACTGGCAAGACCTGAAAGGCACAATGAAATGGTTTATCGGTAAAGGCGGCAGACCTCAGTACGGAAGATGGACTTACTGGGAGAAATTTGATTATTTTGCCGTATTCTGGGGAGTGTTTGTAATTGGTTCTACCGGGCTTACGCTTTGGTTCCCTGAAATATTTTCCATAGTATTCCCGGGCGACCTTATAAATGTAGCATCAATAATTCACAGTGATGAAGCGTTGCTGGCTGCCGGATTTATATTTACCATTCATTTCTTCAATACTCATTTCAGACCTGAAAAATTCCCAATGGATAAGGTGATATTTACAGGTAGCTATGATATAGAAGAGTTCAAATTCGACAGACCTGAAGAGTACAAAAAATTAAAAGAAGAAGGCAAGCTGGAGGAATTAATTACGGAGCCTCCGAACGAAAAAAGCAAACGCGCCTATACAATATTCGGCTGGGCGGCTCTTTCAATAGGACTGTTTTTGGTATTCCTTATAATTATCTCTATAATTGATTTGTATTTTTGATGCGGTAATTAATAGTTTTTAATCAGATGTTCTGCACTTTTTTTAATGTGCAGAGCATCTTTTTTTTAAATTTTATATCAAAACGCCACCAAGATAGTCAGTATAGAAACTGCGAATAAATAATTTTATCGCATTTTAATGAAAATCTGATGACCGATGTTTAAAAAATTAAATAACCTGAAATAAGAATAATCCTAATAGCTGTTTAATATGAATTGTATTTCATTAAATATTTTTTCAGGGTAATCTAAAATATATTTAATTGTAAAAAGTCAAAAAATAAAGTGAATTT
>CAZIXJ010000418.1:0-3140 GCA_964542835.1 uncultured Hyphomicrobiales bacterium | reverse complement strand
AAACTATTACTTAAGAAAAAAACTAATTGAAAAAGCATGGGATTACATTGAGCAAGGAAATCATATTTTACTTGCGGCACCAAGAAGAGTAGGGAAGACTTCTCTAATGAGATATTTAGAAGATTATCCAAGGACTGGATATTCTTTTATTTATTTTGATACAGAATCAATTAATAATGAAAACGAATTCTTTCGACGAATTGTAAATAGATTATTACAGACAGATCATATTAGTAAATCAAAAAAAGTGTTTTCATTTCTAAAAAAAAACATTCCAAATATCACAAAAGTTGGTATTGATGGAATTGAATTCAGTAGTAAGGAAACACATAATTATAAAGAAATGTTAATAAATATTTTAGAATCTCTCGAAGAGAGACAACAAAAATTGATTATAATGTTGGACGAATTTCCTGTAACTCTGGAAAATATTATCAATGATGAGAATATGTCAGCAGGAAAACAATTTTTAAGTAGTAATCGAGAAATAAGACAGAATATAGAAATATCATCAAAAGTTCAATTTATTTATACAGGATCAATAGGAATAGAAAATATTGCCTCAAGTATAGATTCAGCATCTAAAATTAATGATTTAACAAGATTTCAGATTCCACCGTTAAAGGAACATGAAGCAATCGATTTTATTGTTAAATTGATTGAAAGTGTTGATTACCAATTGGATGAAGAATTGATCAAATATATCTTAAACAAAATCCAATGGCTCATTCCATTTTATATTCAACTGACACTTCAGGAAATAAAAAATATTCATCGGGAAGAAGAACCTGAAAAGATTACAATTTCACATATTGATATTGCATTTAAGGAAATGCTAAAGCAGCGAAATCATTTTGACCATTGGCATTCACGCTTGAGAGCTTCTTTCAAAGGAAAAGAGTATAATTTTGCAAAAGAGTTATTGAATCTTATCTCTGAAAACGAAACTATTTCAATACTTGAAATTTCCGATTTATCGATTAAACATGGAATTGTAGAACAATATAAAAAGATTCTTAATTCGTTAGTTTATGATGGCTATATTAATAATGAAAACCCTGACACCGAATACAGATTTAATTCTCCAATCTTAAAATTATGGTGGCATAATTATGTTGCAAAATAAAGCGATACAAGTTTATAATCCGGCAAATCTATCTTCAGAAGAATTAATAGAAAATTTTGTTGTACGAACCAAACTGTTCAGAGATATCTACGAAGATTTGAAAAATTCAAAAATGGAAACGCCTGAACAACATTACATCATTCAGGGGATTAGAGGACAAGGAAAAACAACGTTGTTATATCGCCTATATTATGAGTTAAAAAAAGATACAGAAAAACCAAGCCATTTTCTGCCTATTATTTTTAATGAAGAACAATACAATATATATAATTTGGGGCGGCTTTGGGAAAATACGATCGATTATATTAGCGAAATACCTGAATTCAATAATTTAAATGGTGAGATTGAAGCCTTTTGTGATGATGATTATGAATTTAAATGTTTTGAGTGTTTGGAAAAGGCACTTCAAAAACACAATAAGAAGTTGATACTGTTTATAGATAATATTGGTACAATATTCAATAAGTTGAACAAAACTGATCAGAGACGCCTTCGAGAGATATTGCAAGAATCTTCGGAAATTCGTATTGTCGGTACTTCTTCTGAAATATTAGAATTCAACCATGACTATGCAAAACCCTTTTATGATTTTTTTAAAATCCAAACCCTGAAAGGGCTTAATAAAAAAGAAACAGAAAAATTACTTTTAAATCTTGGCAAAAGATATGGTTCAGAACGAGTCCAGCAGATTGTAAAAAACGAACCGGAAAGAATTGAAGCGCTAAGACGGATGACCGCTGGAGTCATAAGAACAATAGTCATATTATATGAAATATTTACTGATGAAAATGGAGGGAATGCATTCACTGATCTTGAAAAACTTTTAGACAATGTCACGCCTCTTTATAAATACCGAATGGATAATCTTCCGGTTCAGCAACAAGTGATTGTGGATGCTATTGCCATGAATTGGGATGCTATAAGTACAAAAGAAATCGTTCAAAAAACCAGATTCGAATCTAAAAAAGTATCAGCCCAATTAAGACAATTAGCAAAAAGCAATTTAATAGAACTCCAAAAAACAAATACTAAAAATCATTTATATCGATTATCTGAACGATTCTTTAATATTTGGTACCTTATGCGAAATGGACGAAAAAAGGATAAAAACAGGGTTCGCTTTCTTGTCGAATTTCTTGAAAACTGGTGCGATAGAAAAGAATTATCTTTAAGAAGCCAAAAACATTTAAAAGCACTGCAAAAGGAATCTGTATTATATATGACTGAGGCATTGAGACAAGTATTAGATGATGATGAATTAAAATATGATCTGCATGACCAGACGATAAAATATCTAAAAAAAAGCAAGTCAACTTTAATTGATTTAGAAAAAGCAGAAGAATATCTTTTAAAAGCAGATCATTCAAAAGACTCTGTAATAAGAAACTTAGCTATATTATATTCAGGTTCAAAAAACAAATTAGCCGAAGCAGAAAAATATTGGAAATTGTTAATTAAGAAAAATGATCCTAGTGGATATTTCGGGCTAGCACATTTATATTATTCAAATAGTATTAATAAAAATGACGCGATTAAAAATGCAATTAAAGCATATCAATTTAAAAGTAATTTTGCATCTTCAAGTTTATATTCCCTTATTTTATTATGGAATAATGATATTGAAAAAGCAATTGATATTTCAAGGGAATTTATATTAAATAATGAATATTTAGAATCTGTTGATTTTTATTACAAAGACTTTTTTCTTTTACTTATTGCAAAAAAACAATACCACACTACATTAAAAATTTCTAATGAAAACCCACACAATCTAAAAGATAGATTCAAACCCATCTATTATGCCTTGATGTATTTCATGCAAGATGACTACCCAAATGAATACAAAAAAATGGGAAGTGAACTTAAAGAGACAGTTGAAGAAGTCATAGAAAAAATCAATCAGATGGCTATTGATTACAAATAAATCCATGCATATCCGTGTAAATCCGCGGCATAAATAAAAAAAGGCTGCCCGAGAGAGAGTGTAGGCAGCCTTCCATCTTATTTCAGGGAG
>CAZIXJ010000417.1:0-3140 GCA_964542835.1 uncultured Hyphomicrobiales bacterium | reverse complement strand
GGACTGAAACTTTTAATGTAAGTATTACCGATGATACTCTCTCAGAAAGTATTAAGAGAGGAGTTGTGTTTTCTGCTTACACTGATTTTGGATATTCCGATGAATTGATAAAAGTAAAGTGGCTTTCGCCTACGATTTTAAGTATTCAGTATTCTGAAAAGCTGAAAACTTTCCGAAAAAACGAAACAAAAAACACAATAAAAATAATTTATGAAAATATAAATGCCAAATAAAATTAAATATTTCTGCTTATGGCATAATAATTGAGAAATATTTTTCGTTTTTAAAATATAATAATTCAGAAAATCACAGGAAATTAAATGCTAAAAAAATCTGATTATACAATTATCGGTATTGACGGCGGCGGCACACACACACGAGGAGCCTTGTACAGAAAAGGAAAAATAATATCAGAATCCAAAACTGGAACTACAAGAATTGGTGCTGTAGGAGTAGGAGAATCCTGCGAAAGAACTCTAAACGTAATTACAGAATTGTGCAAAAAAGCAAAAATTGATACTTCAGAAATTGATGCAGTGATAGTAGGGCTTGCAGGAGTGTGGCTCGAAGAAGAAAAGCAAAGAGCAGGGCAACTGCTAAAAACTCTCGCTAGGAGCCAGTCTGTTACTCTTAATGACTTAATTGTAACAAGTGATGCTGAAATCGCAATAGAAGGAGCATTCGACGGAAAAAACGGTATAATTACCATAGTGGGTACAGGCTCTATAGGTCTGGCAAAAATCGGAAAAAATAAATTTGAAAGATGCGGCGGCTGGGGAATAGAGCTGGATGACGAAGGCAGCGGTGCATGGATAGGGCGCGAAGGACTTACTGCTACCGTTAGGGCAATAGACGGCAGAGGAGAACAAACCAAAATGGTGGATGTAGTAGATGACTTATATCCGACTATTTCTATCGAAGAACCGAGAACTATCGTAAAAGCATATGCCGAAGGTGCATTTCAATATCAGATGCTTACTCCTTCGGTAATGAAATGTGCTGAAGAAGGGGATAAAGTATGTCTCAATATTATCGAAAGAGCAGCAGTCCATCTTGCCGAATTACCGCTTGCACTGATAAATCACTACAATAAGACTCCTGTACAGGTAGCTCTGATGGGAGGTGTTATTGATGCAGATACTTTGCTTGCAGGAAAATTAATAAGTGTGCTCGAAAAAGACGGCAGATTTAAACTGGTTCAGCCAAAAGGCAATGCAATAGACGGTGCTATATCTATTGGGATGAAACTTATTGAAAACACTCTCGATACATAATCAGGTGAAATATGAATGCAACAACAAAGAAGCAGTTGCCTCAAAATAAAAAGAATATGATATGGCTTATACTTTTTGCCGTAATTACGATTGTAATATGGCATATTCCAAATGGTAAGCTGATTTTCTATCCTTTTACCATCCTCGGTACATGGTTTCACGAGATGGGGCATGGGATAGCCGCTATGATACTCGGTGGCAGTTTCAACAGGCTGGAATTATATCAGAACGGCTCAGGGCTTGCCCAATTCAGTCATAATTTCGGTAATATCAAGCTTGGACTTACTGCTGCTGCCGGACCGTTTGGTCCTACGATAGCAGGAGCAATACTGATACTTGCTTCTGCCGGCAGGAAATCTACTCAGGCTGCACTGATAATGCTATCTGCAATAATGATTTTATCCTGCATTATCTGGTTAAGACCGGTATTTTCCGTTGGATTTTTTGTGATTCTCTTACTAAGCCTGATAACTGGATATATCGGATTCAAATCAAAATATTCAGTACAGACCGTAATACTTCAGTTTCTCGGTGTGCAGTCATTTGTAAGTGTTTATATCAGCATCGGTTATCTTTTTTCTACCGGAGGCATCATCGGAAATGCTCAGTATTATTCCGATACTCAGGTAATGGCAGATAATCTTCTGCTGCCTTTTTGGTTCTGGGGTGCTGCTATTATAGCTTTCTCAGTAGTTATGGTTTATTACAGTTTTAAAATTGCATATGGAATTGGAAAATCCGGCAAGCTTTCAGTCAGTTCTTAATTTAATTATTCTGAAAAAATAAATTAATTGACCAAGTGCACCGCCAAGCAAAATTACTAGGAACCACAGCAGTTTTTCATTTTCTTTCAGTCTGTAATTTTTAAAGATATGAATTGTGTAAATTACAAACAAAACAATCTGAATTACTGCCATAGAAATTACAAGGCTTATTAGCAGATAAAAATTACCCGGAGCAGGATGATTAATAAATTCCGAAATATTCAAAAAATAAAGAATGAAAACAATGATATATGCTACGAATAAAATCACCGGCAAAAGTGTAGCAATTAGCAAAAGTATTTTTTGATTTTTAGACATCATTTAATTACCTTTTAGAGATAATTCAGCATCGTAAACTCTAAGATTGAGCCTTTTGTACATATTACCTGATAAGTAGAGTTTCTCGACTTTTCCTGTAATAATGGCTTTTTTATTATTCAGATTATCAAATTCCTGTTTGGAGATGTTTTTTTTAAGCTCTACATAAACCATAAGCACTATAGCCGGCTTGCTCTTGCTGTCCAGAAAAGTTTTTACCATATAAATTTCAGAAGGGTCGTCTTTGAGATAACGAAAGCAATTAGTGTTGCAATCACCTGATGAAAGGGAATATTCGGATAACTGAATATCCATTCCTTCATATTCCACATTCAGATTTTCAATTTTTTCTTCTGAAAATTCGCCGGTAAAATTCTTTCCTGCTATGGCAAGTATGTTGGTATATAGAAACTCATCTTTATCGGCACCATTGTAGATAGATTTTTTGGATTCAGAATATGCCTGATTATATTTTTTTTGATTGATTAAATTATGTATATCTTCCGGGCTTTGAGCAGAAAGATTAATACAATACGCAGTAAGCAACAGCAAAATAAATTTTATCATAATAAAAAGTATAATATTTTACAAACATATTCTATAAACGTATAAATCAAAATCTATTGAAATATATTATTATTATTCAAGTTTTTCAAATTTGTTGTGTTTTTTCCTCTTTCCCAAACTCCGGGTCTGTGTAAAAACGAAGAAATTCACAAAATATAATAAAATACAATCTCCTAAAACTCCCTCTCCCAGTGGGAGAGTAATGGCACGAAGATAA
>CAZIXJ010000416.1:0-3143 GCA_964542835.1 uncultured Hyphomicrobiales bacterium | reverse complement strand
TTAAATCTGTATCCTTTTTAATTGCCCCGAGTTTTAACTCGGGGTGTGTAATGAGTTGGTATTAGGAGATTACATTTTTCTATTACATTTGGATTTCATTGTTTTCACACTGGCTTTGAAGTCTTCATAAAAGAATAAAAACTTTGTTTTCAAATTTATTCCCTGCTTTTCTTAAGTCCTTCGAGTACTACTGATTTGGGAATGTCTATATCAAAACCCGATTTGGGAACTCCTCTTTTTGCATCTATTAATTTCAGAACTTTCAGAAAATCCTGCTCAGCTTCTTTTTTTCTGCCGAGATATAGTAGAGAATAAGCTTTGAGATTGAGAGAATATACCTGCTCCGGTGCTTTTTTCAGAGATTCCTCGGCATACTTGAGTGATGTATGAAAATCTTTTCTGTTTCCGGTAAATTGTGCAAGTGTAGCACAGGCACTTGCATATACAGAATCATTAAGCGTGCCGGTAGTGATTGCAAATTTTATAGCTTCTTCCGATTGTTCTTTAAGATTCATATGCGCAAGTGTCTGCCCAAGCTGGTACCAAGCATATCCGTTTACGGGTTCTTCTTTTACGTGTTGCAGAAGCAACCTGTAATTTCTTCTTACTTTTTTCTCCATTTCCTCATAACTTCTGTCGTATCCCAGATGCTCCATTATTATATCAGTATTCAGAAAACTCTTATTCAAATCAATTAGAGAAGGAGCTATTTGCTCGTGAACTTTTCCTTTGAAATGTACTTTCGGAAAGCCGAAATTTCTGAAGATTCTCGGATAGCCTCCGCGGTGCATTTCAGATGAGCCGTCGAGCTTCTTATGCTTGCTTTCAATAGTAACTATCAGGGCGCCGATATCATCCTCTGCATCTTCGAGCAAACTCCTGAATTTATCTTTATTTAAGATTTTTATTCTTTCATCTGCATCCATATATAAAATCCATTTTCCTGATGAGCGCTTTAATGCTTCATTTCTCGCTGCAGAAAAATCATCAATCCAATTGAAATCATATACTTTATCAGTATATTTTTTTGCAATTTCTTTGGTGGCGTCGCTGCTTCCTGTATCTACTATTACTATTTCATCAGCAATATCTTTTACGGATTTCAAACAATCTTCCAGATATTTTTCTTCGTTTTTTACTATCATACTCAGCGAAAGTAGTGGTTGTGATTGTGGTTTATCTTTGCTTTCAGGTATTTTCAGACTAACCTGCTTAATATATTTATCAATTTCATTTACATTTGGATAGATTCTCTTTGTTTTCTTAAGAATATCCATAGCTTTCTGAAATTTCCTCTGTTTGAACAGTGCATTGGCAAGACCTGTAAGATTTTGCAAATCTTTTGGATTTATTTCCAGCCCTTTTTCAAATTCTTTTATGGCATTTGGATTGTCACCTGCTTTGAGATATGCTATTCCTGCTTTATAATAAATTTTAGATTTTTCGGGTATCATATCGCCTGTTAATTGATTTATTAAATTATTATCATTATGTATCGAATCTGAGTAATATTTTGCTGCATTTTTGTATTTACCGGTTTCTGAAGATATTTCAGCCAGAATAAAATTACCGAGGAACTGCTCTTTCAGGATATTTACTGATATTTCCGCTCTTTGGTATGAAAGATTTTTTTTGTTTAGCTTATAGTAAATTAATGCAAGATGATTAAGCACAGATACTTTTTCAAGTTCATTAAGAATATTATCCTGCAGTAGAAGTTCTCCTTCATTCCTTGCTTCATCATATCTATTCAGTGCGTAAAAAGTTTTTATAAGGTTTATTCTTTGAAATGAATTATTTTTATTCTTTGCAATTTCTTTTCTTATAATTTTTAAATTTCGCTCCTGCTTTGCAGTAAAAGATTGTTTGTCTGTATCATAACCGTAATGAATAATTGGAAATGAAGCCGGCATTACCTGCAATCCGGCTTTTTTAATCGAATTAAGTATCTGCTCATGTATTGCACCTTGAAATCTGAATTTCGGATTGTTTCTGAATAATCTGACCTGATAATTTGAATACTGCTGTTTATTATCAGTCAAAACTGAAATAACAGGCAAATAATAGCCTCCGGTCTCTTTTTTTGCATTGCTTAGCAGGTTGAGTAATTCATTCGGATTATAAAGCTCTTCATCAGCATCAATGTAAAATATAAAATCACCGGAAGCCTTGCTGAGAGTAAAGTTACGAGCTTCCGAAAAGTCATCGTTCCAACCGACAGAGAATACCTTGCAGCCAAATTCTTCTGCAATAATTTTAGTATTATCTTCAGAACCTGTATCTGCCACAATAATCTCACCGGCAATGCTGCTGACTGAATTCAGGCATCTGCCGATAGTATTTTCTTCATTTTTCGCTATAATACATACTGATAACATAATTGACTTACAGCAAATATTATGCTAAAAAAATTTTATTAACTTAAATAAATAAATTTATTTCTTCAATTCAATTGTATATCTGAATCCCAGAAAAGAAGTTTTTAGATTGTAATAGTCATTATTTATTATTCTGAATCCACCGCTTATGCCGTAATTTCCGTATTTCAGGTCAATTATCATCTGGCTGATAATACCAATATCCTGTCCGCCGTCGAAATTAACTCCTGAATATCCTGCTCCTGCACCCAAACCCAAATCAATACCGAGAAAATCTCTCATACTGAATTTTAGATTCGGGATAAAAGAAACTGCCTGATAATTCTTCAAATCACCAAACCCGATATTATATAATATTTCAAATGAAGCGTACAATCCGTAATTGATATGTGCATTTGCTTCGAATGACATATCCAGCATACCGAATGCAGTGGAATCAACAGCCGTATTGCTTATTCCCACCATTATCGATGGCATTGCATCGGGATAATCTTCAAAGTTCTGAGCTTTAGAAGTAACTGCTGCAAATAATAGTATTAAGCATATGATTAATTTTTTCATAGTATTTACTCTTTTAGATTTTTCATATTTTTCAAAAAAACTAAAATAATCAATTAAAGCGGATTTTGAAATATTATTGCAAATTAATTTCGATATTTTTACTTTATTAAATTTTTAGAATATGGAAAAAGTGAGGAAAATAATAGAAAATGCAATAAAAAATAATTATCGATTATTTTCCTACGGTGATGCAGTGCTGATAAA
>CAZIXJ010000415.1:0-3152 GCA_964542835.1 uncultured Hyphomicrobiales bacterium | reverse complement strand
ATATCGTAAAAAGGAAATAGAAAAATAAATGAGTAAAGTGAGAAACGTGAGAAACTTGAGAAACGAGATTCTCAGTTTCTCATCTTTCTCATCTTTCTCACGCTTCTCAATTAAAAAAACTAAATGTAAAAATAAAATAAAGGAATAAATTATGTATTTACCTGAAATAATGGAAATCAGAAATAAAATTAAAGATGTTAATAAAAACAAATATTATATGACAGGTTATGAATTTAAATTTATCAGAAGAGAATGGGGAATATCCCTAAAAAAAATAGCAGAGACAGGTGGTTATAAATCAGCAAGTACAATATTATACTGGGAAGAAAAAAAATTTGTAACAATAAGAGAAGCTCATTTGCTCAAGTTGATAATTGGAGAAGAAAATTTCAAAAAAATGCGGGATTTCTTTCAGGAGTTTATGCAAGCAAAAAAAGAGGCGGAAATAAGAAAACGTAATGCAGGTGCTTTGAATAAAAAACACAATCAATAATATAAAATAAGCAAAGAAACAACCGGATATAAAAATAACAAATCAAATTCGGTTGTTTCTTCTTTTATTAAAAGCAATACGAATTATAATTCAGAGTCGATTTATAAGTCTTTTCCCTACACAATACTTCAAATGATAATAATATGCTCATTAAATAATCAATAATTTACATAAATCATTCATAAATCATCATAAGTTGTTAAAAATAATTTAAAAACGTTCAAAGGGATTTAAAAATAATTTAAAACCTTATTAAAAAGTATCAAAAAAGTATCAAAATACAATTAAAAATCATCAAATTTTTTCTATCAATCATCCATCTTATCATAGTTTCCGTCATTGTCTTCATATCCGCCGTAATCTTTGTCCCATTCTTTTTTCATCTTTTTGTTATCTTCCTCATCAGACGGGTCTTCATAAGTATTTTCGACGGTCAGTCCCCAGCACTTATCAAAATAGTTGGATTCATCAAAGTCATAGCTCCTGCCATCATAAAAAAGCGTTCCGAGATATTTGCCTTTACAAAAAACGTCGGCATAATCATCCTCTTTGTTAATTTTAAATTTAACTGCATATTCTTTGCCGTTAAGTTTGATGTTAATAATATCACCGGTCATTTCAGATACTGAAAGAGTATCGAGCCAGTTTGAAGTGTATGTATTTTTAAACATACCTTTCACCATTTTCAATTCATTAATTTTCATTTCTCCCTGCTCCTAAAATTATTCAAAATACTGACAATTTTAATATAACACTCTTTGTGAAAATAAAAAAATGCGATATTTTCAAAATACATCCAACCCCCGCTCCCAAACACAATTTTTTATTGATTTGAAAATTTTCGACCCTCACAGAAGCCCGCCACTTCATTTTTCAGAGCGAATCAATGATAAAGCATAGGATTTTAGCGAAATACCGTAAAACGCAAATATGGGCGAAATGTGAGGTATGGGGTGTTTTTAGTAGGAATTTGCTCAATATATGAGAAATTTGAGGAAAATTTCCAGTATTTCCCATTTCCCTTTTGTTTATTAGCAAATATTTTGATATTTTGAGGATTGGATTTGATGAAATAAATTTATTTTTATTCTAAACCTTAAAAATTCAGGTATATACTTTTTACTATGAGGATATTATGCAAGAAATATTAAAACAGGTTACAAAATATACAAGAGCTTATCTAAGCTCTGTATTGCCAAAATTATCTCCTGATTGGTTTAAGCCATATGTATATCATCAGTTATCTGATAACCAAAAAAGACATATTGACAAAATACCCAATCCATCTCTAAATGATTTAGATTTTCAAGCTCTACTCAGAATTTTCCAAAGAAATTGGTCTGAAATATCATACCAGAATAAGTTGGATAATGCAGGCAGAACTCTAATATTCGAATTGATAAATTATAGAAATATTATATCACATGAAACGGCAGAAACAATTAATGAAAATGAACAATTAAGAATGGCATTAAACATATCCAAATATCTTGACATCATTGGAGTTAATACATCTTTATTGCCTGATTTGGACAAAATTATTGATAATAATCAGAGTATTGAAACAGATGCAAACAATCCCAAAAAATCTATTGGTTTGAAAATTGGTGAGCTTATTACTTTGTTATCAAATCCTGATAAAAGTGGAGCTGTTATTGCAATAAATGATTCCGGTGAAGAAAAGCTTTACACTGTATTTATGGATGGTCAGACAAAGAATTATTATGAAAGCCAAATAATAAAAAAGGAAAACCAAAATGATAATGCAATAAAAACTGTCAATATTGAGATTTTTAATGCATATATTACTTCTAAGTTAATTCAAAAACCATCAATCAATTCTCTTTATTCATTAAATTCTGCTTTAATTGATTTTGTTCCTTATCAATATCGCCCTGTACTTAAAATCATTAATTCCGATAGACCAAGAATGTTGATTGCTGATGAAGTTGGTACCGGAAAAACTATTGAAGCAGGGCTAATAATGAGAGAACTTCAAGCAAGACAAAAACTTGAAAAAATAATGATTGTATGTCCTAAACCGCTTGTTGTTGAAAAAAAATGGTTAAATGAACTTAAAAGATTTAATGAGGAATTTGAGGAAGTGGATTCCTCAAAGTTCAAATTTTTAGTTGATGAATTCAATAAAGATGGTGTGTGGAATGAAAGATACAATAAAATAATTGTGCCAATTTCAGTTTTTAATAATATTGAGATACTCAAGGGAAGAGTAGAAAGACCCAAAAGAATTGGTTTGAATGATTTAAATCCACCGGCAGTATTTGATATGATAATTGTAGATGAAGCTCATCGTATAAGAAATATTGAAACTATTGCTCATAAGATTATTCACTATTTTGTTAGTCATTCAGAGGCAGCAATATTTCTTACCGCCACTCCTATTCAATTAGGTGATAAAGATTTATTTAATTTATTGCAATTGCTCAGACCTGAAATATTTAATGATTATGGTACATACAAGTTTATTTCAGAACCAAATACATTTATTAACCATGCTGTTAATAGCATCAGAAAGAAAAATGAAAACTGGCAGAATGAAGCAATGAAAAGTTTGATTAATGCAAAAACAACAATGTGGGGAAAAGTAGCATTAGAAAAAAATGAAAAATTCAATTCAATTTTAAAAGATTTGGAAAAT
>CAZIXJ010000414.1:0-3152 GCA_964542835.1 uncultured Hyphomicrobiales bacterium | reverse complement strand
AAAGAATATGTTCTTGCAGTTATTTATCTGTTGTCAAATAGGAAATTGTATTATTTAAGAATCTACAAATTTTTCATTACATTCTATCGCATATTTGAACCGCCCGGTGGTGTTGTAGTATTTATTTAGATTCTCCTCAAAAACACGTAAATTGTATAAAAATGAGTTAGAAGCCGGAGACCTTTCCTCCTTTCTTGAAAGCTCCGATAAATCGGAATGCAAGCAGAGGTGGCTTGACTGACTGCTAGCAGGCGGTCAAGACGGAGGATTTATTGACATTTGAATAATATTATTCTCTCTCAATATGCAAAACAGGATTTTTAGGATGCTCTATTTAATTCAACTACTGTAAAAGTATCTTTAATTTCTCTTGAACTTTGCTTATTGTTGGAGAAAAACGGTAAGAAAATCAAAGAAGTTCGTTACGGTATTCTTCTCATTTATTAAAATAATGCAATTCTTTTAAGTAACATTTTTTACGCTTAACCGTAGTATCTTTTTTAGATTAGATTAATCATTTTCGGAGTATAATATGCCGATAATTGAAGTTTCGAATGTAGTAAAAACATTTGGCAATTATAAAGCTGTAGATAACGTATCATTCAATGTAGAAAAAGGCAGGATTTTCGGACTTCTGGGTCCGAACGGTGCCGGCAAAACTACTACTATCAGAATGATTACAAATATTTTTATGCCTGACACCGGCACTATAAATATTCTCGGGCAACCCGCATCAGCTGAAATTCAAAATAATCTCGGGTATTTACCTGAAGAAAGAGGGCTTTATAAGAGGCTTACGGTTTTGGAGCAATTAGTATATTTTGCCCAACTCAAGGGAGTAAGCAAAAAAGAAGCCGTAAAACGAGCAAAAATATGGTTAAAAGAACTCGGTGCAGCCGGATGGGAAAATAAAAAAATTCAGGAATTATCCAAAGGTATGCAGCAGAAAGTCCAGTTTATAAGTACGATTTTACACAATCCTGAAGTAATGATTCTGGATGAACCCTTTTCCGGATTTGACCCAATCAATACCGAATTACTGAAAAACATCGTAATAGAATTGCGAGAGCAGGGCAAAACGATAATCCTATCTACTCACGTAATGGAGCAGGTAGAGCAGCTCTGCGATGAAATTGCACTCATTAATAAAGGAAATGCAGTACTCACAGGTAACGTAAGAGAAATAAAATCATCTTTCGGCAGAGATACTGTAATTGTGGAATTCGATGGTGATGATTCATTTATTAAAGATTTGAATAACATCAAAATAATGAATAAAACAAGCTCCAGAGTAGAGTTCAGAATAACTGACAACAATTTCAATACACGCACAATACTTAATACTATTATGAAGAAAGCTGAAATATTAAAATTTGAGCTTGTAGAGCCATCATTGCACGAAATATTCATTCAAACGGTAAATAACAGCAATAAACCAGTGGAGATTGAAAATGACAAATAAAATATATACAATAATACAGCATGAATATATCAGCAGAATAAAAACGAAGAGTTTTCTTATAAGCACTTTGCTTGCTCCTGTCGGTATTTTGCTCGTAATAGCAATACCTGTAATTATGACTTTATTATCAATGGATGATACAAGCAAAAAAGTATCAGTCCTTGATAAATCAGGTGAAATAGCTCAAAAGTTAATTGCTATGGATGAAGAAATGTATCAGCCTGCAGGTAGTTCTGAAGAAGAGCTGAAAAGAAAAGTTCTGGACAACGCTCTCGACGGGTATATTATAATCCCAAAAAATATACTGGACGAAGGCAATGTACACGTATATACGAGAAGTGGCAGCAATATGGGATTTACTAACGCTCTAAAGGACCATCTTAATATTATAGTAAAAAATAAAAGATTGGTAATGGCGGATGTCGCCCCTGAAGTGATAAAGTTTCTCGAGAAGCCTCTTACTGTAGAAAGCCATAAAATTACAGAAAAAGGTACGGAAGAAGATTTCTCACAGGTTTTTGCAGGATTAGGGTATATTCTTGGTTTTGTAATTTATATACTTATGTTTATTTATGGCGCCCAGGTAATGAGGGGCGTAATAGAAGAAAAAGCAAACAGAATAGTAGAAGTAATAGCCTCCTCAGCCCGTCCTTTCCAGATAATGATGGGCAAGGTGCTGGGAATTGGTCTTGTAGGGCTTACTCAGGTACTTGCATGGATAGTTCTATCTGCCGTATTGCTTTATGCAGCGGGTCAGATATTGCCTTCTCTTGCCGGCGGCACTGAAGAAATGACTTCTGCTATGCAGCAAAACAGTGAAGCAATGCAGGGCGGTATGTCATCCGAAATGGATTTTCTGAAAGATTTTAATATCCCTTCTATTCCGATAGGGCTTGTGCTTGCTTTTATTTTCTATTTTCTTTCAGGATATTTTATTTATTCCACACTATTTGCAGCAGTAGGCTCGGCAGTTGATCAGGAACAGGATGCAGCCCAGCTCCAAACTCCCATTACCATACCAATAATTATCCCGATATTAATTATATTTCCGGTAATGAATAATCCCGACTCCACTCTTGCAGTCGTTACTTCACTGATACCTCTTTTCTCACCGATACTTATGATAGTAAGAGTAGCAGCTACTGAAGTACCTCTGTGGCAGGGAGCTTTATCCATATTGCTTCAGATACTTACATTTTTTGGTGCTATGTGGATGGCTGCCAAAATTTACAGAGTAGGAATTTTAAAATACGGCAAAAAACCTACTTTTGCAGACCTCTTCAAATGGCTCAAAGCAAAGTAATTTTCTTCAGACAAATAAAATAATACAAAATGCCCGGTACTTTATAAGATGTCGGGCATTTCTTTTATATCAAAACACCTGCAGGATTAGCGGGTAAAAAACGTGTAGAACAGGCGTCCTCGCCGGTTTATTTAAAGCGAGAATGACTGAAATACCTTTTTTTAATCATATTCTTGGTAGAGGTTTGCCGTTTAATACCAAGTTGCTCTCATACGAGCAATTTATAAAAAGATTACAATACTCTGCTGAAGAGGCTTAGTTTTTTTTGCCCACTATCAATTGCCACGACTTTTAAGTCGTGGTTTTGTTTGGCTAAAGCCTTTAATACCAAATCATTACTCACCCCGAGTTAAAACTCGGGGCTATTAAAAAGGATACAGATTTAAA
>CAZIXJ010000413.1:0-3153 GCA_964542835.1 uncultured Hyphomicrobiales bacterium | reverse complement strand
AAGATTTGCACCATCTCCGACAGGATTTTTACACGTTGGCGGATTAAGAACGGCACTTTATAATTATCTTTTTGCAAAGCACAACAACGGAAAAATAATATTAAGAATTGAAGATACCGACAGAACAAGATTCGTAGAAGGCGCTACAGAAAGATTAATAAATTCGATGAAATGGGCAGGTGTTGATTTCGATGAAAGCATCGAAAACGAAGGAGAGTTTGGTCCTTACATCCAATCGGAAAGAAATGATATTTATAAAAAGCACATTAATTTACTTCTGGAAAATGATAAAGCATATATCGCATTTGATACTCCCGAAGAAATTGAAAAAATGAGAGAATTGCAGAAAGCTCAAAAATTAACTCCAAAATACGACAGAATAAAAGGCAAAAATCAATATACATTAGACAAACCTGCATTCGATAAATTAATGAGTGAGCAGCGACCTTACGTAATAAGACTGAAAGTACCTGAAAATCAGAACGTAAAATTTAAAGACCTCATAAGAGGTGAAATAAACGTAAACACCAATGAAATAGATGACCAGGTACTCGTAAAGTCAGATGGATATCCTACGTATCATCTTGCCAATGTAGTAGATGACCATTTAATGAAAATATCTCACGTAATTCGGGGTGAAGAGTGGTTGCCTTCCACACCTAAGCACGTCCTTCTTTATCAGGCATTCGGATGGGATGTGCCTGAATTTGCTCATTTGCCTCTTTTGCTGAATAATAACAAACAAAAACTGAGCAAAAGGCATGGAGATGTAGCTGTGGAAGATTTTCGGGCAAAAGGTTATATTCGGGATGCTTTCGTTAATTTTATAGCTTTGCTCGGATGGAATCCGACGGGAGACCGGGAAATCTATACAATGGATGAATTAATTGAGCTTTTTGATATTTCCCGTGTAAATAAAGCAGGTGCTGTATTTGATTTGAATAAATTAAACTGGATGAATCAGCAATATATGCAAAATGCCGATTTTGATGAGCTTGCCGATTTTATTTTGCCTGCCCTTGAAGAAAAAGGATTTGAAAATATTGATAAAAACTATCTGAAAAATGTAATCAAAGTATTAACCGAAAGAATAGAACTTATTACCGAGCTACCTGATTACGCCCCGTATTTCTTTACTGAAGATTATGAAATTGACAATGAATATCACAATAAAATATGGAAAGATGAGACAGGAAAATATGCGGAAGATTTGCTGAAAGCCTTAGATAAGATTGAAGAATGGAATCACGACAACATTAAAAATGAAGTAAAATCATATTGCAAAGAAGCCGGGATAAAAATGGGATTAATTATGAATCCATTAAGACTAATGCTCACTGGGAGAAATTATGGAGTGGGTATGTTTGATGTTATGGAATTAATCGGTAAAGAGAAATCTATCTCACGTATGAAAAAATATTTGGATAATATTTCCTAATATTCATTGATTAATTCGTTATATTAATAATTGATTAATTACAGGAAAAAAATGAAAATACTAATTATAGATGATAATAAAGATTTTGCTTCTACACTGGCTGATATTGTAGAATCATTTGATTATTCTTCGCATATGCTTCATACTCCCGACGAAGCAATTAATTACGTAGAATCACATCATCTTAATATAGGTGTAATTTTACTGGATATTGAATTCGGTCCTCATGAAAAACTTGATGGCATTGATTTGCTATCCAATTTCAGAAAAAATTACCCTGAAATTCCTGTAATTATGATTTCCGGAAAAGGTACTATTGAAACTGCAGTAAAAGCTACCAAGCTGGGTGCAGTTAATTTTGTGGAAAAAAGTATTGTAAGTCCTGAAAAAATTAAAGAAGTGCTTGATTCGGCAATAAAAAAATATCACACAAAAAATGAATCTAAAGATATTCAAAAATTCCTTTTTTCTCAGGGGATAATAGGAAATTCCCGGATAATGCTCGAAATAGGCGACAGCATAATAAGATACGGGAGAACTGACCTGAACGTGCTAATTACCGGAGAAACCGGTACAGGAAAAAAACTCGTGGCAAAGGCAATTCACGCTGCAAGCAGAAGAGCAAGGTATCCATTCGTAACTGTGGATATTCCGAATATTCCCAGAGAGCTTTTTCAGTCTGAGCTTTTCGGACATATAAAGGGTTCATTTTCAGGTGCTACAGAAAGCAAAAAGGGGCTTTTTCATCAGGCTAATAAAGGTGCAATTTTTCTGGATGAAATCGGTGATATGCCTATTGATATTCAGTCTAATCTTTTTATACCAATAGAAGAGAAGGAAGTAAGAAGAGTAGGTTCCGTGCAGAGTGAGGAGGTAGATTTAAGATTTATTTCTGCAACTGACCGCGACCTTGTATCAGCAATGAAACGCGGGGAATTTCGAGAGCAGCTTTATCACAGATTGCGGGAATGCGAAATTCACATACCACCGCTACACGAGAGAGCAGAAGACATTCCTCATATTATTGATTATTACGTAAGCAAGCACAATCAGGAATTTGATGAAGCGAAATTTTTCGCTCCCGCTGCAATTCAATTTATGCAGGAACAGATATTCCCCGGTAATGTAAGGGAGCTTTCAAGTACTGTAAGAGTAGTGCTTCAGACTACGCTGAAAGATCAGATAGAGGTGAGTGATTTGTCCAAACTAATTTCCACTCAAAAATCTAAATCTTACAGGGGTGATAATACAATTTCTACTAACAGAACTCTTAAAGAAGATATTCAGGAAGTTGACAAGAAAAAAATTGAATCCACTCTGAGCAGTAGTAATGGCAATGTAACTAAATCTGCTGCAAAACTCGGAGTAAGCAGAGAAACCCTGCATAATAAAATTCGCAGATACGAAATAGATATTCAGCAGTACAGGAAAAAGAGGAACTGATTTTATTTCACATTAATTAGAGTATCCTTAAAAAGTCTGTTTTGCATATTGAGAGAGAATAAAAATTATTACAATGTCAAAAAATCCTCCGTCTTGCTACAATTCGGCTCCGCTCATACCAAGTTGCATTCAAAGAAACAACTCATCAAACTTTTTAAATCTGTATCCTTTTTAATTGCCCCGAGTTTATAACTCGGGGTGTGTATTGAGTTTGGAATAAAGGCTTTAGCCAAACAAAACCACGACTTAAAAGTCGTGGCAATTGATAGTGG
>CAZIXJ010000412.1:0-3154 GCA_964542835.1 uncultured Hyphomicrobiales bacterium | reverse complement strand
GGGGTGAGGGTTGTCAAAGATTGTATTATTCGACTTTTTATACAGTCTGGACGATTTACCTGAAAAAAGAAGAAACCTCTCAAATTTTCATTTAAGAGGTTTATTTTTGACTGCTTATTCAGCCAATAATCTTTTTACAAAACTTAATCAAAAATATACTACTTCATTTCCATCTTTACGGTTTCAGATACATAACCATCAATTATAATTTTATCGATTACGAGGTCTTTCTCTACAGGCTCTGTATAAACTTTTACCAAGCCATATCCTTTTACAAAATAAAAATGGGATTTCAGACTGATATTTATCGGAACTGACATTATTTTTGCTTCAATATCCGTAATCATCAGCATTTTATCAGCCGTTACGCTTTTGCCGTCTATAGTTAATGACTCACTTCCATTTTTTTCTGCATTCATAGAAAAAGTAATATCTACGGTGTAATCTTCAAACTCAATATCTTCGGCAGTAACTTCTTCTACTAAAGTCCAGTTTGATAAATTTTTATCATAAAAAGTAATCCAGCCTTCCGGCAATTCAACATCATCAATTCCTATGTCAAATCCTTCAGGTAAAAGATACTCAGCTCTAATATAGACAGCATTGTCATCTTCGCTGAAGTGCGAATCTTCGTCATACTCGCCATCTGAATATGTTTCCATTTCGTAGGATTCTTTACCGTCATATTCACTTATCTCAGTTACTACTGTAGAGTCGCGTGTATAAGATTCTTCTATATTGCCTTCTTTATTAACATCGTAATTATCAGTTATCCAATATGAGCCGGCACCCATTTCGAAATAATTGTCATAATCGTCATTATTTCCTGTTGGTCCGTCATCATCTTCAGAACAGGAAACAAATATAAAACTGAAAGCTGCTAAAAGTATGAGAATTTTTAGGTATCTCATCGTAAAACTCCTAATAATTAAAAAATATTTATAAAGTATATACTCATAAAGAAGCATTTTGTTGCAAAAAAAAATTAGTTGTATCGCTCAAAGTGAATGCTTCTTCTTTCATATCCGGCTTGCATTAAGTTTTGTCTTGTTTCTCTTACCATATCTTTCCAGCCGCATATATAGAAATCGGCGGGGCGCTCATCGGGATTCGGGTACAGCTCTCTATATACGTTATGTACATAACCTCTGTATCCGCCCCAGTTTTGAGACTCTTCCCTTGATAGCACCGGATAGAAATTGAAATTAGGATGTTTTGTTTTAAGGTCGTTTATTTCGTCTTTATATATCAGGTCTTTTTCATATCTCGTACCGAATATTACGTCAATTTTTTTATCTGTCAGTCCTTTTTTAAGGATTTCAAGATACATAGACCTGAGTGGAGCAAGCCCCGTACCAGTAGAAATAAAGCATAAATCTCTTTCAATTTTTTCAGGCATTACAAAATTTCCCATTACTCTTGATACCTGAAGTTCATCCCCTAAATCTATCTCCTTAAACATATAGTTTGTAGCGAGTCCTTTGGGGTCTAATACTATTAGCAGTTCTACAATATTATTTCCTGAAGGTGGAGATGCTATCGAGTATTGCCTGTATGTTTTTTTGGATTCTATTGGAAAATTAATTTGAATATACTGCCCGGGAATATATGATACTTCGCTCATATCAGGTATCTGAATGAAAAATCTTTTTATCACGGGGGTTTCCGTTTTAATATCTATAATTTTTGCTTTGTACCAGTCCATAATTTCTTTTATTAAAAATTTCACAAAATATAGGGTAATAACGACAATCGGTTTATAATATTTTGGTGCGGCTAAACGGCGTATTAGCCATACAGAAATTTATTTTCTTAAATTTTTTATTGCAATTCATTTCAGTTAAATCGTTTAAATATTTTTTCAAATTAAGTGCATATTTTTAATAATAAAATAATAGCAAATGAAAATAGGTGAGTTAAGAAAAAAATTGGCGGAACTTACAAATGAGGAAGTAATAAAAGTAGCTTCCGAATTTTATAAATTAATACCAAAGGACAAAAAAGAGCAGAATGACGTAGATTCTTTTGTGAACGATCCGGCTTCAATCAATAAAAAAAAGTCGAAATCTACTCCTGCAATTCCTTTGGATGAAATTGCCATACAGGTGAAGATTTTTATCAGCAACGCCAAAGATGGATACTATTTCAGACCAAACCGGATTATACCGAAAAAAGAGAGACAAAATTGGAGATTCAGTGTAAAAAACTGGTATAAGGATTTGTCGGATATTAATCGTGAAGACAAGGACCTGAAGTTGCAGGCTAATCTGCTGGCAGAGCTTTTTGATATTTTATGTGAATCTGAAAGTTACGCAATTTTTCGTTCCATGGACACTTTTAATTCACTTAAAGTATCAAAAGGTGAATTTTACAGTTCAATAGTCCTTTTAATGCAGGAAGGATATGGAAAAGGCGGCTCCCTGGAAAAATTAATAAAACTGATTACAAATATAAATAATGTTTACTATTTTTCAGATGCAGATTATTTCGATATTTTAGTTAAAACTCTTGATATTCCTGACTTAAAATATAAAGCAATAGATATAACGAAACATTTAATTACAGAGAAAAAAACTCTTGCAGAGAGCGTATTAAAGAAAAAGTCTTACGGGTATGACCTTGAATATAACGATATTAACGATCAAATCAATTTTCTTGCTGTAGCGGGATATAAATTATATTCTTCATTATTTGAATTGGAAAATGCAGTTGGGTTTTTCAAAAAATATTTTAAAGAACAAGATGAACAAAAGTTGTTTTATCTGGTATTTCTGCTTTTTGGGGATAGACAAAAAGATTTGGTGAAAAATGAATTAGACATGGCTGTCAAAAAGAAATTAAGGGTGAGGAAAAGTCTTCTGGAATTAAAAGATTATATTAAAAAGAATAATGAACTCCCGGAAAAATTTTATTACTAATCGTATTAATTAGTAATATCAAAACGCCAACATGATAAGCAGTATAATTCGGGCAGAACATGCGTCCCCGCTTGTTCTTGCTTTCATACGAGGACTCCTGAAATACCGTTTTTTTTAATCCTATTCCTTGTAGCTGTTTGGTATAAGAATAATGCTGCGATATCACTTATGCAAATAATATAGAATAATATCCTAAATTATAAGATTACAATTTCGTTTACAATTTTTATTTTTGC
>CAZIXJ010000411.1:0-3182 GCA_964542835.1 uncultured Hyphomicrobiales bacterium | reverse complement strand
AGATAAAATGTATAACGTAATTGATATTAAAAATTTACGAAAAAATTTCGGAAAAAAAAAGATTTTTGATGATTTTTCTTTTGAATTTCGTAAAAATGGAAAATATGCCATTAAAGCTCCTTCGGGATATGGCAAATCAACATTATTGAATATGATTGCCGGATTTTTATATCCTGATGAGGGTGAAATAAATATTTTTGGCAAATTATTGTCCGATGAAAATGTTTCTGAAATTCGCAGTAAAATTTGTATGTTGCCTCAGTTATCTTCTGCTTTTGTGAATATTTCAGTTTATGATTTGATTCAAAAACCTTTCTCATTTGCTGTCAATCAAGAGTATGTGCCTGAAGACAAAGAAATTGAAGATTTGATAGTAAGATGCGGACTTGATAAAAAAATAACAGATGAAAATTTTGGAAAATTATCAGGCGGAGAAAAGCAAAGAGTTTTGCTTATTATGTGCAAGTTGCTGAGAAGAGAAATATTACTGCTGGATGAGCCTACCTCAGCTCTGGATAAAGTTTCTACAGATATTATTACTGAAATGCTTTTTGATGATGATGTAACGGTAATCGCTGCATCGCACGACAAAAACTATCTCGACAGATGTGATTACATAGTGGATTTAAAGGAGCTTAAGAATGGAGCAAATTAATATAGGTATTATTGGTCTTTCGGCGGCATTTATTACTTTGATTATTCCTGTTTATTATTTTTGGTTTTACAGGACGAAGCTAAATAAACCTATGCTTTCAGCTTTTGCAAGAATGACTGCACAACTCTTCCTTGCCGGGATTTATCTCAAATATATTTTCGACTGGAACAATGCATATATTAATATCATCTGGATTTTCATAATGATATTTGCAGCAGTATTTCTGATTATCAAAAGAAGTGAAATCAGTCTTCATACTTTTTTTCTGCCTATACTTGCTACGCTCTCAGTCAGTTTTCTATTTAATGCTTTTTTATATATTTTTTTTATTTTAGGTTCTGAATCATTTTTTGATGCCAGATACATAATCCCAATAGCCGGGATGTTAATCGGCAACAGCATTACGAGTACCATTATCGGACTGCGGGCTTTTTTTAACGGTCTGAAAGAAGATGCCGAAAAATATCAGTTTTATCTGATGACAGGCGCTACAAGAAAGGAGGCACTTTTTGATTTTATCAGAAAATCTTTACAGGAAGCATTCAATCCCGTTATTGCCTCCACTGCCACAATAGGTTTGATATGGCTGCCGGGAATGATGACGGGGCAGATACTCGGAGGGAGCGACCCGACTACTGCTATTAAATATCAGATAATTATAGTAGTTACAATATTTGTTTCAAGTGTAATTAATGTTATACTTGGTATTAATATTTCAAAAAGAATTATATTTGACAAACGTGATATGTTGATTTTAGAAAAGATAAATACAAAACCGGGAGAAAATTAATGAGGGTACTTGGAATTGATCCGGGTTCGGTGATTTGCGGATACGGAGTAATTGAGAAGCAAAAAAGTGATTTGATTTTAATCGAATACGGAATAATAAAAGCTAAGAAGAAGTATGAAACTTTTCCGCTGCGGCTGAAAGAAATTTTCGAAAGACTGACTAATGTGGTAGAAAGGTCGCTGCCTGATGAATCTGCATTTGAAACTATGTTTTATTCCAAAAATGCACAGACTTTAATTAAGTTATCATATGCAAGGGCTTCTGCTATGCTTGCGGCTACACTTAAAGAAATCCCTATTGCAGAATATTCTCCGAAAGAAATAAAAAAATCGGTAACAGGAAATGGAAATGCAAGCAAAGAGCAGGTAAGATATATGGTAAAAAACATTCTTAATATTCAGGAAACTCACGAATTTCTTGATGCCACTGATGCTCTCGCCACTGCTATCTGCCATCTTAATAAGCCGGCTGTGAAAGGTAATTATTCCACTTCGTGGTCTGAATTTGTGAAAAATAATCCCGATAAAATCGTATAAAGGAATATTGTTGGCTTATATATTTCAAATGCTTATATTTGCATAGTTTTTCAAACATTTTCGGTGAAATAATGTCAAAATTAAAAATTGGTGTAATAGGGACAGGTCATCTCGGTAAAATCCATACTAAATTATGGGCTGAAAATTCTTCGGTAGAGCTAATAGGAATTTATGATGCTGATGAAGTTAGAGCGCAGAATATTTCAAAAGAATATAATATCAAATCCTTTGATTCTCTTGATGAAATATGTAGCAATACTGATGCAGTTACGATATCATCTCCTACATCCACTCATTTTGAAATTGCTGAATACTGCATTAAAAGAGGAATACATTGCTTCATTGAAAAACCGGTAACTGCTACTTATGCCGAAGCTGAAAAATTAATTTCACTTGCTAAGGAAAAAAGTATTATCATACAGGTAGGGCATGTAGAAAGATTTAATCCCGCAATTTCTGCAGCACAGAAATTCAACATAGAGCCGAGATTTATCGAAACTCACAGATTAAGTCAATTTAAGCCCCGCGCTACAGATGTATCTGTAGTTCACGATTTGATGATTCATGATATTGATATTTTACTTCGCCTTGTAAATTCTCCCGTAAAATCAATTGACGCAAACGGAGTAAATGTACTTACAGAAACAACCGACATTGCAAATGCCCGCCTTACGTTTGAAAATGGTGCAGTAGCAAATATTACAGCATCTAGGATTACCGCTAAGCCTATGCGAAAAATGAGGATTTTTCAAAAGGATATGTATCTTTCGATTGATTTTGCCATACCTGAGCTGGAGGTATTCCAAATTCTGAATGAAGGTGAAAAGTTAGCAGCCGGCTCACCTGCTACTATGCTTGGCTCTATAAATCAGGGTACACAGAATAAAAATATATATTATCTGAAACCGGAAATTACTCAGGTAAATGCTATCAGCGAAGAGCAGTATGCATTTGCTGAAGCTGTTACTAAAGGCAATCCCGTACCTGTAAGAGCTGATGAAGCTGCTGAAGCTCTTAGGGTAGCTGAAATTATTGATGGTATGATAAACCACTAAAAAAAAGAAAGATAATTAATTCAAATAATAAGAAATGCCCGATATTTGCTGAATGTCGGGCATTTTTTTATCAAATATTTCATTAAAAAAAATCAATGTAATATAGATAAGCATACATTGTTGCATTTTTCAAATGCCGATATTAG
>CAZIXJ010000410.1:0-3184 GCA_964542835.1 uncultured Hyphomicrobiales bacterium | reverse complement strand
GAGAAACTACCGGATTATCAATATTTTCGAGAATATATCTGTACATATCAGAGAGCTTATCATTGAATTCAAGAGCTTTTTCTGAATCCATTTCAATCAGATTGGACAGAACATTGAGGCTGTTAAAAAGAAAATGCGGATTTACCTGAGATTTCAGAATATTATATTTTGCAGTGATGTTTTCTTTTTCGAGTTTTTCAGCTTTCACTTTTGTGCTGTTCCATTCAAGAAAATAATAATATGCTTCAAGAATAGCAAGAAAAATGACGTTCAAAACAGAAATAATAAGAAAATTATTTATAATATGATATTTCAAACCTTCTTTATATGGAAACATCTGGTGAGAAAGCGTAGTAATGCTTGCAGCAATTACAAATGAAATTAAGACCGAAATTGATAATTCTACAATCACTCTTAACGTTTCAGAGTTTTCCCATTTATATCGCTTATTAAGCTTTATAATCAGAGTAAGATTTATGTAAAACAATATGGCTATAAATATTGCACTTAATGTACTTCCATAAAGAATTTTTACAAAAAATTCAAGCACGCTGTCTATTGGATAACTACCAATAAAATGATTATACAAAATTATAATTAACTGAATGAATACAGCTGCAATTACAATTAGTTTTATTTGCTTCAATTTAATCATTTTTATATCTCCGCAATTTTTATGCCTTTTGGTGAACTTTATTCGTTTTAAAAATTCAGATGTCCGACATTTTTGCATATGCCGGACATCTGAAGCTTAAGAATTTAAACTTTAAAATATGGAATACTGAATTGAGAAACCGTATTTGATATTTTGCAGCATATCAGTTTCAAGTGATTCGATATGGATTTCTGATGTGGTTCTCAGTGCTGTATTAAGTCCAATTTTCAAATTGTTGTTGATTTTATAATTTGCACCGATTTTTAGCTCAGCTACTGAATAATTAGTAAGGTCAATTAACTCTTCATCCCATTTCAGTTTATCCTGATATTTTCTGTCGTATTTTAGTTGCAAAAATCCCTGACCTGAGATTAGCATAGCAGATAAATCAAATCTATCTGATAAAGGTAGTACACCTTGTACGAATAATGCACTGTAGCCTGATTCCACGTGATAACTCATTTCTTTATCAAGTTCATTTAATCTGTGGTCGTACCAGATTCCATTCAGAGAAACTCCTGCAGTAAAATAATCACTGAATTTGTATCCGAAATTCAGCCCGACTGTTGAAGCAACCTTATCATTAATGCTTGTATAGTCGTTGTCAAACTGTACAAATACGTTACGAGGCTTTTCACTCATATTAATACCGGATAATTCTTCGCAGTATAATTCACGGCTTGTTGCAAATAATGACAAGACGATTGATAATAATAGCTTTTTCATAATATAACTCCATAAAAATGTGAACAAAAAAAATTAGTAATGCTTAACTCTAACAAGAGCAAAACTAATGGAGTTATTATTACCAGTAAAATCAATCAGGATGAATGTGCATATTCATATGATGAATGTGTTTATTTAGAGGATGAATTGCAAAAATAATTATTTTTTTATAAACTTTTATTTACAAATCAAAAAATAATTTTGAAATCAATAAAAATATTCGTAATTTTATATCAGACAAAATTGTCTTATTTATAAAAAGGGAAGAAAAAATGATTATTTCAACATATATATTATCAGTATTGTCACTTGTAATAGGTGCTGCTCACTTTATGAGAAGCGGTAATTACGGAATAATGATATTTCTTTTGCTATTGCCTTTTCTGTTTTTTATTAGAAAAAGATTCAGTCTGCATATTCTTGCCGGTGTTTTATTTCTTCTTGCTGTAGAATGGGTGATTACTGCCGTAAATCTATATCAATTAAGAATTATGATGAATATGCCTGCTACGAGGATGTTGTTCATTATGTCTTCTGTCGCATTATTTACCGTATTTAGCGGTTTTTTGCTTTACAACAGTAAAATGCTGCGGAGGTATCCCCGGCAAAGAGCTGATATAGCAGTAACTGCTGCTTTTTTTCTGACTTTTGCTTTGATTGGATTTCCATTTATAAAAGTTGATTTCCCGGTAATCTTACTGGAGAGATTCCTTCCGGGATTTGGCTGGCTTCAGGTAGGCATAATGTCACTGTATGCGTCATTGGTAGCTTTTAAATTATCAGACAGAAGTAAAATGAAAAAGTGGAGGAGAATTATCTGGACAACTTTTTCTGTAGTGTTCTTTACGCAACTTCTTTTCGGATTGCTCGGCATAGATAAAATGCTGATGACTGGCGAGCTTCATATACCCGTTCCGGCAGTAATTCTCGCAGGTCCTCTTTACAGGATGGAAAGCAGTATTATGATATTTCTCTTTCTCGGTTCAATGCTATTGCTCGGTCCGGGCTGGTGTTCATATTTGTGTTACTTTGGTGCATGGGATAATAAAGCAGCGGATGCAAAGAAATACCCCGGTAAAATGCCTAAAAACTCTCAGATTATAAGGGGCGTAATCCTGATAATTGTAATTTTGGCAGCCATTCTAATGAATGTAGGTGGAGTTCCCGGTATTTATGCTGCAGGAGCAGGCATCTTTTTTGGTTTGGCGGGAGTTGGAGTTATGCTCTTCTGGTCGAGGAAAAAAGGAGTGATGACTCATTGCACTACATATTGTCCCATAGGTTTACTGGCGATTATTTTCGGAAAAATTTCACCTTTCAGAATGAAAATAGATGACACTTCCTGTACTGATTGTATGCGTTGTACTGCTGTTTGCAGATATAACGCATTGAGCAGGGAAGATGTAAAGAACCGCAAACCCAATATCAACTGCACTTTATGCGGCGATTGCGTAAATGAATGTGAAGTAAAGGAAAGTTCAATAAATTTCAGATTTCTCAAAATGAAACCTGAAACTGCGAGAAAATTTTATATTACAATGGCAGCTTCACTTCACACTGTATTTATGGCAATCGGCAGAGTGTAATCTTAATTATTATTGAAAAGCGGAGATTTTTTAGCTGAACCGTATGCGTGAATAGTCAATTCAGGAAAGTCTTTATGGCTTGAACTTATCTGAACTTTAGCTCTGAATGAGCCGGGCTTTTGGGGTTTTACGCTTAATATCAGTTTAAATTCTTCTCCGGGTTTTAATGTAATATCCTTTTTAAGGTTTACTCCTGCATTTGCGGGAGAAACTCTTA
>CAZIXJ010000409.1:0-3192 GCA_964542835.1 uncultured Hyphomicrobiales bacterium | reverse complement strand
TGGCGTCCTCTCTCATCTTTTCGGTCGTCTTGGGCGCGGGGATCATCCAGCGCCACGCCAAACTTTCGGAAAACCGGATTTTAAGGTAACTGAAAATGATATAGAAATCGGTTGGATTGAAACAAAACCATACAACGATGATTTGTCTGTATATCTTGATACTCCACAATTAAAAAGATATTTGAATGTAATTCCTAATTTATTGTTTACAAATTATCGGGATTTTATTCTGTTCAAAGACGGCGAACCCATTTTAAACTCAACTTTGATAATCAAAGGCGAAAAGAAATTACAAGACAGCAACATAGAAAAAACAAAACAAATAATCGGCGAATTTTTCGATGCAAAATTTCAGCAGATTGAAAAAACAGAAAAATTATCAATAATACTTGCCAAACATGCTCAATATTTGCACGATGAAATATTGGACTTATGGAACAGTAACCAAAAATCACCTTTTAAAGAAAAGTTGAGCGGTCTTTACGATTTATTTTCAAAAACGCTGATTGAAGAACTAAAACCCGACGAGTTTATTGATGCCTACGCTCAAACCGTAACATATGGATTGTTGCTTTCGGCTTTGAGTACAGACAGGAAAATTGACAAATCAAACTTTATTGATTTCATCCCAAAATCATTATCAATGCTTGAAGAGATATTTAGTTTGCTGCGTCTTTCAAACATTCCTGACGGTATTTTTTGGATAATTGATAAGCTGTTCATAATCTTAAATAATACTGATTATGCACAGGTACAAAAAGAATTATCTTTTGCCTACAAAAATGGACGTGAATTTGAAGACCCATATATTTACTTTTACGAAAATTTCTTAAAAGCCTATAATCAGGAAAAACGAGTTGAAAAAGGTGTTTATTATACGCCTGCGGCAGTTGTGCATTTCATTGTAAAATCCATACAGCAAACTTTGATAAAAGACTTTAAAAAGTCCGGTCTTGATGATGACAATATTTCGCTTTTAGATTTTGCAGCAGGAACAGGTACTTTTCTTTTGGAAGCATACAAAACTGCATTAGAGAATGTGGATAAAGGTCAGCGAACCGGTTTTATTCGTAATAATTTGCTGCATCATTTCTTTGGTTTTGAGTATCTTATTGCACCTTACACTATTTCTCACCTGAAATTAACAAAATTTCTTACCGAAGAAGGATTCACATTTGAACGGGGCGACCGAGCAAAAGTTTACTTAACCGATACTTTAGATGATACTTTTTACCAGCGCAATCCACTATTTCCTTACATTTCTGATGAAGGTGAAGAAGCCACAAAAATAAAATTAGATAAAAAAGTTTGGGTAGTCTTGGGAAATCCGCCGTACAGCAATTACTCAAAAAACAAAAAACCTTTTATACAAACACTTTTAGACACTTACAAAGAAGGATTGATAGTAAAAGGAAACAAAAAGAAAAGCGAAACAAAAATTAATATTGATGATGACTACATAAAATTTATTCGTTTTGCACAAGCGAAAATTGAAGGCGCAAAATATTCCTATCAAAAAGGAAAAGATACGGTTTCAGGTGAAATAAAAGGTGCAGGACAAGGTATTATCGGAGTGATTACCAACAATTCGTATTTAAGCGGAGTTACACATCGTGCTATGCGAAAAAGCCTGCTAAATACATTTGACAAAATATATATTCTTAATCTTCACGGAAATAGTATTATAAATGAACCCGACAAAAATGTATTTGATATTCGCATAGGTGTTTCCATTGTTTTTTTCATAAAAACTCCAAAACCACTCAAAGAAAAACAAATTTGGTATTATTCAACTCTCGACAACGAAATAATGACAAGAGACGATAAATACGATTTTCTTTACGACAACGATTTGGAAACAATCGAATGGAAACGAATTTATCCCAAAGAACCTTATTTCTGGTTTGTTAAAAAAGATTTTAAAAATCAGGTGAATTATGATAAAGGTTGGAGTATAAGCGATATTTTTAAGATTTATAGCAGCGGAATACAAACTAAACGAGATAGCCTGACTATTAATTTCACTGAGAAAGAGTTAAACAATAAATTGTTTGATTTACAAAAATTGGATTTGGAAGAATTCAGAAAAAAATATAATTTGCCGGACGACGGTAGAGATTGGAGTATTCAAGACGCAAAAGACAAAGCAAAGAATTATAAAAATATAGATTATTCTGAGATACATTATCGACCTTTTGATATTAGATATACTTTTGTCACAGAAAAGTCTAAAGGTTTTGTTGCATACCCACGTTTCAATATAATGCAACATTTTATAGACAAAACTAACATTGGACTTGTTTTCCCACGTTTTATAAAAGGACAAAAATCAAACTATGGCTTTGTAAGCGATAAAATAATTGATATAGCTCTTGGTGGTAAATACACTGGCTCTGAGACATATATCGCTCCACTTTATATCTACAACACTAACGGCAACCACGATGAGAACGGAAACGGGTTTCTGTTTAAAGATGAATCGAAAAAAGACAATTTCACCAAAGAATTTCGTAAATTTTTAGAAGAACAAAAATTACAAGATTATTCGCCCGAACAGATTCTCGGTTATATTTATGCTGTTCTGTTTTGCCCGACGTATCGTGAAAAATACTTTGAATTCTTTAAAATTGATTTTCCTAAAATTCCATTTTCCAATGACCACAAAATATTTGATAATCTTTCGGAATTAGGTAATGAACTAATTGAAAATCATTTATTAAAACGTGGCTATCCGAGAAACGAAATGCCGGTTTTTGCAGTGGAAGGCAATAGCAAAATAGACGGCTATTTTTACGATGAAAACAAACAACGACTTTATATCAATAAAAATCAATATTTCGACCAATTCCCTCAAACGGTATGGGAATACGAAATCGGCGGTTATCAGGTTTTCGATAAATACCTGAAAGCCAGAAAAGATATGAATTTAAGCTACGAAGAAATAAATCATTTGAAAAAAGTAGCAGCATCAATCAGAAAAACAATAGAAATACAAGAAGCGATTGACAATTTATGTTCTACTTGGATTTAATAACAAATTGGTATAATGGCAAATAACTTTACATACCATTGCACTTAATGCAATCGGGGCTTAAGTGAATTTTCCTTAGTGTAATTAATACCAAGTTGCTTTCAACCGTATAATATATTTCATAAGAACTATATGTTTTCTCATTGCGAAACTCCGATTTC
>CAZIXJ010000408.1:0-3192 GCA_964542835.1 uncultured Hyphomicrobiales bacterium | reverse complement strand
AAGTATTTCCCATCGGGTAAACCCGATGGTTATAGACGTTATACAACCGTTGGGTTTACCCAACGGGTACTATAATAAAAACAATTCATATATTGATAATTGTACGTCTGAAAGCATATTGGTATAATATAATCATTAAATATCAAATGAGCATTTGAATAAATCCCCCTTGTTTTCCCACTTTTAAAAAAGGGGGAAGCGAGGTTGCGAGCAGGGGAATTTTTTTCAATTAATTTTTATTCATTTTACATGATATTAATATTGTATGAAGCAGGAACCTGTATAATATAAAAACTGTGTGAAAATATCAATACAAGAAGAAATTAATGACCCTCACCCCAGCCCTCTCCCGGTGGGAGAGGGAGTTTTAGAAGATTGCATTTTTTCATAATATTTGGATTTAATCATTTTCACAAAGGCTCTATATTGCTGGGTAGAACAGTCGTCCCCGACTGTTATTTTTCGGGTGAGGACGCCTGAAATATTTAAAATTTCAGAATCAGAAATTAATGTAAATGCTTTTTTATAATTTTCAAGAGCTTTTCATTATCTATCGGCTTGGAAATATAATCGTTGCAACCTGCTTTTAAAGCTAAATCCTTATCTCCTGAAAGAGCATATGCCGTTTGTGCAATTATTATAACTTTACTATCTAATTCACGAATTTTCTTAGTCGCTTCAAATCCGTTCATTTTCGGCATTTTCAAATCCATCAGTATTAAGTCGGTATCAGGATTACTTTTGAATTTTTCAATTGCTTCAATACCTGATTTTGCTTTAATAATTTCTTTGGCAATTTTTTTCACGGATGCAGACATCAGCTTTTCAGAAACCAAATCATCTTCGGCTATCAGAATCTTATATTTTTTATCCAAATCATTAGAATCGTTATTCATCTCGATTTCTCCTTTAGAATTTGCGATTTCCTGTTTATTAAAAGGAATTGTAAAGAAAAACTCAGTACCTGTTCCTGATTTACTTTTCAGCCATATATTTCCGCCAAGCATTTCCACGTATGCTTTTGAAATTGAAAGCCCAAGCCCGGCACCCTGAGTAGCCATTTTATCACTTATATCAGCCTGTACAAATCTATCAAAAACAGCTTCCTGCCTGTCTTCAGCTATGCCGATACCATTATCTTTTACGAAAAACCGAATAAATTCATCCTGTAATTCGCATCCAAATTCAATTTTTCCGTCGATACTGTATTTAATTGAATTTTTCACAAGATTTGTAATTATGGCTATTATCTTTTCTCTATCGGTAAAAATTTGTGATTTATCGTCGGGCAATAATTTGGTAAGTTCTAATTCTATTCCTTTATTTTGAGCTTCAGGACGGAAAAATGAATAAATATAATGCAGTTTCTCGTTTATATCGGTTTCTGAATAATCAACATTCATTATTCCGGCTTCAATTTTAGAAATATCAACGATATCATTAATAATATTTATCATTCTTTTGCCGCTTTTATTAATCATTTCGAGATATTCCTCATATTCTTCATCTGTAATATCAGGCTCTTTAAGAAGCTGAGCAAAGCCCATAATACCATTCATAGGTGTACGGATTTCGTGGCTCATATTCGCAAGAAATGCAGATTTGAGTTTGTCGCTTTCTTCGGCTTTTTCTTTGGCAATTTCCAAATTGTAATTAGTTTCCTGCAGCTGTTGGTTTACATTCATATATTCTTCATATTGCTCTTCTATTTCATTTTTTTGTAGCCGCAAAATTCTTTCAGACTCTTTTCTTTCTGTAATATCGGTAATAATTCCATACCATAGAGTACTTCCATCCTCCTGCCTGAAAGGCTTGGCACTGGATTCTCTCCATCTTTCTCCCTGTTCGGGAAGAACTACTCGGAATTCACAATGAAACAGCGATTGATTTTTTGCAGATTCAAAAATCTTATCTGATACCATTTTCAAATCTTCAGGGTGAATTCTTGAGAATGTGGCAGAAGCATCTTTTTTCACTTCTTCCTGAGTTAATTCATATATTTCATACATACCTATGCTGGAAAATGGAAATGCAGAGCTGCCATCAGGATATAAAATATATTTGTAAACTACTCCGGGCACCTGTTCAGTTAAATTATTCAGCATCTCAAGGTTCTCTTTCAGAGCAATTTCTGCTTTTTTCTGTTCTGTAACATCTCTGAATTCTACTACTCTTACGTCTTTTCCTTTATATGGAATATTTTTTGCTTCTAAACGAAGAGGGTATTCTTCACCATTTTTGCGTAAACCATATACTTCATACGGCTTTTCATATCCTTCCAGGATTTTACCCATCACAAATTTACGGTATTTTTTTGCAATAAGCAAAAGCCCGTCCATTCCAATAAGTTCATCGTAAGAAAAACCTGAAATGTCAGATAATCCCTGATTACATTCAAGAATTACACCCTTATCATGAATAGTAATCCCACCAAAAGATGCATTATGGAGTGCTTTAAATCTTTCTTCGCTTTCTTTTAAGGCAAGCTCTGTTTTTATTCTGTCGCTTATATCTACATCCATACAATAGAATTCAGACTCCCGCCCCGGTAATTCTACAAATGCATTACTTGAATATACAGTTACAAGCGAACCGTCTTTTCTTTTAAGGTTTAGCTCTCTCGGCGGTATCGGCTTTTTCAATTCATATATTTGTTTTATTTCGTTTCTAACGTATTCTTTAAAATCATCAGGTATAATAAGGTCGAGAAGATTTGAGCCAATGGCTTCATCTTTTGTGTAGCCATACAAATTTTCAGAGGCATTATTCCAGTATTTTACTTTTCCGCTTTTTGAGTATCCCTGCACTGCTACCGAAGGTATATAATTGAATAATTTCTGCAGCCTTTCTTCACTTTCTTTTAGGGCGAGCAATCTTTCATTATTCTCTTCTACCAACTCCATCTTTTGGAGAGCAATGCTAAGCTGACGTGATATATTAAGTACAAAATCCATCAAATTATCATCCCATAATCTGCGCCGGCTTATTTGATTAAGAGCAATCAGATAGAAGCCATCTTCTGAAAAGGCAAACGGGTGCCACAAAAGACTTTTTATATTCATTTCCTGATGAAGTATCTTAGCAGAGCCGTCCTCTAAAAAATACTTATTAATATCGTCAAAATGACTTTTAATTATTATTTTTTTATTCTTTATTTGATTTAATCCGCCTCTGAAATATGCCAGAGGGAAG
>CAZIXJ010000407.1:0-3203 GCA_964542835.1 uncultured Hyphomicrobiales bacterium | reverse complement strand
TAAATCTTTACCAAAATAGAACATTATTATCAATATCAACTCTACTATTGATACTCTCAATAGTATTGCCAATTAATTCGCAGGATGTGAATAAGCAGAAAAAAATTGATGATATTATGATGATGATAAAAAAAGCAGATGATTCCTTAAGAATAATTCCCTATAAATCACTTAAATTATCAGATTCGATAATTAACAACTCCAATGACATTAATTATTTTTCCGGCATTGCAGAGGGTTATAATATAAAAGGAAAAGCATTTGATTTTTTGAGAAACATTGATTCTTCAATCGCAAATTACCAATTAGCACTACAATACTATGAAAAAATGGATAATGAGTTTGAAAAAGCAAAGATTCTAAATAATATTGGAATTGCATATTTTAAAAATAACAAATATAAACAGGCTGAAATCTATTTTTTAAAAACTTACGATATCAGAAAAAGTTTAAAACTTAATGATGAAATTGCAAAGTCATTAAATAATTTATCAATCCTTTATTTAAAAATAGACAAATACGATAAAGCACTAGAATATAATCTGCAACTACTTGATTATTATGACAAAGAAGAGAATGATGAAAAATATGCACAGATACTAACAAGAATAGCCAATATTCATTACTATATGAAAGAATACACTCAGGCAATTGATAAATTTTTACAAGCCGCAGAAATATTCAGGGATAACAAGAATGAAAAGGCTTTAGCTCAGGCTTACACAAATCTCGGTATTGTTTATTATGATATTGAAAATTTTGATTTAGCTTTAAAATATTATGAAGAAGCTCTGAAGTATTCAGATGACAGTAATAAGAAAGCAAAAGGCATTCTTTTGAACAATATTGGCTTAATTCACAAAAAATACGGAAATAACGAAACCGCCTTAAAATATATCCAGAAATCAATTAATATGAGGAAAGAATCTGTATCCAAAACTACTCTTTTCCACCCTCTTACGAGTATAGCGGAAATCTACATCAGTTTGAAACAACCCTATAGAGCAATAACATATCTAGACAGTGCAGAACAAATTGCCATAATTTCAAATGAAATGAAAAATTTTGAGTATTTATATAATCTCAAATCCAAAGCATACGAAAATGCAGGGAATTACAGCCAATCTCTGGAATATTACAAAAAATACTCAAAAATAACCGATACATTAATGAATATCAGACTTCAGGAAACTACACGCGATTTGAATATAAAATACGATAGTGAGAAAAGAGCCGAAGAAAATAAACGATTAAAGCACATAAACAGAATTCAGATAACTTATTTTTCGATTATTTCAGTATTAGTAGTTATTATTGTATTGATTTTATTCAGTCGGATAAAAGCCAAACAAAAAGCCAACAAAATGCTGGAAGAGAAAAATCAAAAAATTCATAAGCAACACAAAGAACTCGAAGATACATATAAGGAACTACAGAAAAAAGAAGCTAATCTGATAGAAGCCAATGCAACTAAAGATAAATTCTTCTCAATAATTGCACACGATTTGAAAAACCCTATACATGCCATTACTCTTTCCAGCGAAACTCTATTGCATAATTTTAAAAAAATGACAGGTGAAAGCCTAATCAGTCTAATCACAAATATTCAGAAATCCGGAAATCATCTTTCAAATTTACTTGAAAATCTTCTTAACTGGGCAAGAGCACAGCAGGGAAGAATTGAATTCAATCCGATAAAAACGAGAATATGCGACCTTATCGAAAATACAGTTAATTATCTTGAAGTATCTATTCATAAGAAAAAAATTGAATTCAATAACAAAGTATCAGGTGATTTGTGGCTCGAAATAGACCCAAATATGATGCAAACCGTATTCCGAAATCTTATTTCGAATGCAATTAAATTTACTCAGCAGCACGGCAGAATTGAAGTTTGGCATACCGAATATGATGAATATCATGAATTCAGCATAAGAGATAATGGAATTGGAATATCCGAAGAAGACAGAAATAAATTATTCAGGCTTGATATTCACCACACTACAAAAGGTACAAACAATGAAGCAGGCACGGGGCTTGGGCTTATTCTTTGCAAGGAATTCGTAATGAAGCACGGAGGCACAATATCTGTAGAATCTATAGAAGGCAGCGGTTCAAATTTCATTTTCACTTTACCTAAGAAATAATATGGCAAGATTTTTCAAAAAAAGAGACCAATTACTCGGAGAAGTTCCCGGCTCATTAATTTTTGTCGGTGTTAAGAAAATTGAAACACCAAAAATTGATATTATCAGATACAATCAAAAAGAATATCTGGAACGGGAAAATATTTTAGTGAAAGATATTCCTTCAGAATTAAATGATGATGTTTGCTGGATAAATATTACCGGTATTCACGACAGTGAATTTATGAGAAGAATCGGTGATGTTTTCGGTATTCATAACCTTACTCTCGAGGATATTATGAATACTGCCCAAAGAGCAAAATTCGAAGATTTTGATGACTTTAAATTTACTGCAATTAAAATGCTGAAATACGATGAAAAAAAGGAAAAAGTAATTTCCGAACAGCTAAGCGTTCTAATAAAAGAAAATGCAATTATTACATTTCAGGAAGAATTCGGAGATGTATTTGATAATGTAAGAAACCGAATCAAAAAATCAAAAGGCAGAGTTAGGGACGAAGGGAAAGATTATCTTTATTATATTTTACTGGATTCGGTAATTGAAAACTACGTTAAAATAACCGAATCATTAGGTGAAAAAATTGAAGAGCTTGAAATGCATTTACTGGAAAGCACATCTAATGAATATTTGAAAAGCATAAATAATTACAAAAGAGAAATGAATTTCCTTGCAAAAGTAATAAAACCCGCAAAGGAACTATTATTAAAATACCAAAAGGACGCACTTAACAGTAACAATACTAACATACTGCCGTTTATAAGAGATTTGCAGGATTTATTCAGCCATACATTAGAATCTATCGAAACTTACAGGATACTTCTAAATGATTATTTAGCAGTATATCATTCAAATCTGAATATCAAGATGAATGATATTGTAAGAATTTTAACTGTATTTTCTGCAATATTTATACCCATTACTTTTCTTGCAGGAGTTTATGGTATGAACTTTGAAAATCTGCCGGAATTGCATTTCAAATACTCATATTTTATTTTTTGGGGAATTGTAATAATTGTAACAGCGATTTTGGTATTTTTCTTCAAACGCAAAAAATG
>CAZIXJ010000406.1:0-3220 GCA_964542835.1 uncultured Hyphomicrobiales bacterium | reverse complement strand
TTTTATAAAATATATAATATATTGTAGTTGTTAATTTTTTTAAATTGAGCGAAAATAAATTTAAAGCGGTTCTAAACTATTGAAATAAAATAATTTAGGATTTTATTGATTTTTTTAATATATTGCTTATAATAAAATTTGATTATTATAAGGAATAAAAAAATGAACTTGAAGAAAATTACTGTTTTATTAAGCATAGCAGGCTTATTGTTTTTGGTTTATATGCTTACAGCTTCGGAAGAATACGATAAATATACTTACGATGACTTTCAGACACCTGAATATTGCGGGGCATGCCATAATGATATTTACCAGCAATGGCAGCAGTCTATGATGTCGGTTGCATTTACTCACGAATGGGACGATGTTGAGTATTTTGAATTGGCACTTCCACACTCTGAGTTGGAACCGAAAGTAGCGGAAGTAAAGGAAGGATGTATGGGATGCCATTCTCCTCTTGCTTTTATGACGGGCGATATTCCACCTAAAAGACCAAGTGAGGGTACAAGAGCCAATGAATCGGTCTCCTGCGAAGTATGTCATAATATTACCGGTTTTACGGGTGATACACCTTATAATTTCAATTACGTAGTGGACCCGGGAAAAACAAAATACAGCGGAAGAAAAGGTGAAACATCCAATCCAGTTCACGAAATTAAAGTAAGCCCTTTTATGCAGACAAGTGAATTTTGCGGTATTTGTCATAATGAAAAAAGCCCGTTTGGTACTTGGGTAAAATCCACTCATCTCGAATGGAAGGAGAGTTCATATGCAGATGAAGGTGTTCATTGTCAGGACTGTCATATGAGTGAAACCAAGATGAAAACTGCATCTATGGGTGCAGAATATGATGATGCCAAGATGCATCTTTTTCAGGGCGCCCATTCTGAATCAAAACTTCGTGGTGCTATAGAGATAGGGTTGTATTCCCGAACAAAAACAGCTAAAAAAGGGGATAAAGTAAAAATTAAGGCTTCTCTTTTTAATCAGAAAGCAGGGCATAAAATCCCAACAGGTTCAGTGGAAGACAGAATTATGTGGTTAAATGTAAATGCAATAGACAGCGAAGGAAATACTTATCATATTCCTGTAGTGAAAAAAGGGTTTGAAGGAGAAGAATTTACAATTGCAAGTGAAGAGCTTGCCTATCAGGATATGGGAATTCCTCTTGGTATAGATGATTTTGAAGGATTGAGAAGAGAAGAAGTACCTGTAGGTGACAGAATTTTCCGAATGGCTTATTTTGACCCGAAAGGCAGAATGACTATTCAGCAGTGGAATACTTCTTCTCTCGGAGTTGACTACAGGATAGGACCTCGTGAAACGATTCTGGAAGATTATGAATTCGTAGTTCCTGATGAGGTTTCTGCAGGAAATTTGAGAATTAAAGCTGATTTGTATTTCAGGCTTGTTGTAAAACCGGTAGCTGAGTATCTTAAACTTCCTGAGTCAGAATATGAAGCATTTTTGATAAACAGCACATCCTATGAACTGGCAATAAAATAACATTGTATTAAATATATTCACCCGCTCCCATTTTAATTTGAGAGCGGGTGGGTAATGCAGTCGTCGGTTTTACCCGATGAAACTTCTTAGTATAAAAAAATGTTTGAATTAATATTTTTAATTTTTCATACTTACACCACCAAAAATAGCGGAATAAGTAATATTAAGTATCGGTCTTATTATTTCTTCATTATTTTTTTGAATGGTTTTATTCTCAAAGCCACCAAAAAATGGAGTTCCGCTTGTTCTTATTTCCCATTCTTCAGGGACTTTTAATTCAACTCCACCAAAGGCGCAACTTATATCGAGAAATGCTTCATCCTGAATTTCAGCATTTCTCAAATCAACTTCTGCACCGCCGAATAAAGTAAATATATTCCCCGATTTAAAATCTTTATTTTCTTCTATGTGATGAGTACCTGAAAAAATGGAATTAATAGATAAGCCATCTTTGGAATTAATGTGCGACTTTTTTGATTTGCGGTTGTTTGATAATATATGTATTCCTGCCAATATTAGTATCAGAGCTATTACATTTCTTAATTGATTACCCATCAGGATATCCAGTGAATGAAGCAGCAAAAACAGACCAATTATAATTATTATGACAGGTGTTTTGATATCATTTCTCTTATTTAACTGAGAAATGCCATATATTACTATCAACACAGGCCACCAGTCAAAAAAAACAGAAATTGCATTGTAAGAGAAAATTTCACTTAAAAGAAAAGCTACGCCGGTAAATATTATGAGTATTCCAATTATCGGTTTTGATTTCATTGTCTTAAATCCTTTATTTTGAAATTAATTATTTACAATTTATAAAAAATATTTCTAATATTCAATTATTTTTACGATTATTTTTTGTTTATGTTACATTTTCTAAATTTAAAATTTATGTGTTTTAAATTAGTCTTATAATATTATTTTTTAATTAAAATTGATAAATATGATTGATAAACAAGAATTATTAGGTAAGGAAATCAAATGCCTTGACAAAGGCTTTATCAGGCTGGTTGATTATATGGGAGATGACAGTTCTATCGTACAGGCTGCCCGGGTATCATATGGCAAAGGTACAAAGACTGTCAATCAGGACAGAGGTCTTATCCGCTATCTTATGAGACATAAGCATACTACACCCTTAGAAATGGTTGAATTCAAATTCCATGTAAAATTACCCATATTTGTAGCTCGTCAGTGGATAAGGCACAGAACAGCTAATGTAAATGAATACAGCGGCAGATATTCAGAAATGAAAGATGATTTTTATATACCTGAAGCAGATAATATCAGACCACAAAGCAGTAATAACAAGCAAGGGAGAGCTGACTATTCTTTCGATTCTGATAAAACAAAAGATTTACAAAAAGGAATTGAGAAGTTTCAGGGTGACGCCTTCGATCATTATACAGAGCTTCTGGAAAGTGGGCTTGCAAGGGAAATATCAAGGATAAATCTGCCACTGTCAAATTACACTGAGTGGTATTGGAAGATAGATTTGCATAATTTGTTTCATTTTCTGAAATTAAGGCTCGATAGCCACGCACAGTATGAAATACGAGTATATGCAGAAGCAATGGCTGAATTAGTAAAAGCTGCAGTGCCTGTTGCTTATGAAGCTTTTGAAGATTATATTTTAAATGCCCGTAACTTTTCGGGAATTGAATTGTTAATAGTAAAAGAAATGCTCGGAGATTTACCGGATGATGAT
>CAZIXJ010000405.1:0-3241 GCA_964542835.1 uncultured Hyphomicrobiales bacterium | reverse complement strand
GAGCAATAGAACTTGCTCTGAAAGGAAGCGGATATGTGGACCCAAATCCGAAAGTAGGGGCTGTAATTGTAAAAGATGATAAAATAATCTCTGAAGGATTTCATAAGCAGTACGGAGAGCCTCACGCTGAAGTAGAAGCAGTTCGGAATGCAAAGACAGACGACTTTTCAGATTGCACAATGTATGTGAATTTAGAACCTTGCTCTCATTACGGAAAAACTCCTCCCTGTGCCGATATGATAATAGAAAAAGGCTTTAGAAAAGTCGTAATCGGTATGAAAGACCCTAATCACCTCGTAGCAGGAAGAGGTATTGAAAAATTGCGAAATACCGGAATAGAAGTATTGGAAGGAGTTTTAGAAAATGAATCTAAATATCTCAACAGATTTTTTATTAAGCATATTACTTCAGGTTTACCGTATATTGTGCTTAAAGTGGCACAGTCCATTGACGGAAAAATAGCATTGAATGATTTCAGCTCCAAATGGCTCACGGGTTCTGAAAGCAGGAAAGAAGTACATAAACTAAGAGCAGAAATACAATCAATTCTCGTAGGGCGAAATACAGTAATGAGAGATAACCCCACACTGAATGTAAGAGGGGTAAAAGGTAAAAATCCTGTAAGAATTATTCTTGACAGTAATTTTTCACTTACCGGAAAATATAAAATTTTCAATGATTTAGCAAATCAGGAAACTATTATTTGCCACAATGAAGAGCATAACCCAAAATTTATCAATCAAAAATATCCTGACTTGAAGTTTATACCGGCCAAAACAGATAATAACGGAAAACTAGATTTGAATGACATTCTGAAAAAAATTGGTGAATCCGGTATTTCATCAGTTCTTATAGAGGGCGGTGCAGAGATTTTCTCTTCATTTGTTAAACAGGAACTTGCAGATGAATTGCATATATTCATTGCTCCAAAAATAATCGGTCAGGGAATTGACAGTTTCAGAAATATCAATATTAAGTCTCTTGATTTGTCTTATAATTTTAAACTTCACAGTATAGAAAGATGTGGAGATGATATTCATTCAGTTTATTTGAAAAATAATTATGCTTAATATATCAGATGTTTCAGTTCATTTTGGCGGAATTTACTTATTTAAAAATATCAGCTTTACAGTCAATCAAAAAGATAAAATCGGATTGACGGGAAGAAACGGCAGCGGCAAAACCACTATAATGAAATTAATAGCCGGAATAGAAAGTCCCGAATCGGGAAATATTTCTTTTCCGAATGAATATTCAATAGGTTATCTTCCACAGGAAATCGAAGTGAAATCAGAAAAATCAATTTTTGACGAAACCAAAAAAGCACTATCTGAAATTATTGAATTAGAGAAACTTAATGAAAAACTTTCTAATGAACTTACTGAAAGAGAAGATTACGAATCTGATGAATATTTCAAAATAGTAGAGAAAGTAAGCCATATAAACGAAAGGCTTGCAATACTCGGCAGTGGTTCTATTGATGCAGAGGTAGAAAGAATTTTACTCGGTCTCGGATTTGACAGAGAATTATTTACAAAACCCGTTAATCAATTTAGCGGCGGCTGGCAAATGAGAGTAGAACTTGCAAAAATTCTTTTACGAAAACCTGACTGTATTCTGCTTGATGAGCCTACTAACCATCTTGATATTGAATCAGTGATATGGCTGGAGAAATTTCTGAAAGATTATTTCGGAGCTATTATACTCGTATCTCACGACAGAAGATTTCTCGATAATATTACAAACAGAACGATTGAAATTTCTATGGGCAAGATATATGATAAAAATCTCCCTTTCACGAAATTTATGAAATTCAGAGAAGAAGAGCGTGAACAACAGATTGCAGCATACAAAAACCAACAACGGGATATTGCTCAGCAGGAAAGATTTATCGAACGATTTAAAGCTAAAGCAAATCTTGCTACAAGAGTTCAATCAAAAGTAAAACAACTTGAAAAAGTTGAGCGGATTGAAATAGAAGATGAAGACAATGCAAAAATTAATTTAAGATTTCCGGAACCACCGAGGTCAGGCAGATTAATCGGAGAAGCAAAGGGGCTATCAAAATCTTACGGAGATAATCTTGTACTTCACAATATTGATTTTGCGATTGAGCGAGGCGACAAAATTGCATTTGTAGGTAAAAACGGTGAGGGAAAATCAACACTTTCCAAAATATTCGCAAAAATGCTTGAATATGACGGCACTCTCGAAATTGGATACAATGTGGAAATGGGATATTTTGCTCAGCATCAGGCAAATATGCTCAATGAAAATCTTACTGTATTTGAAACTATTGACAATTCAGCAGTCGGTGAAATGAGAAAAAAGGTAAGGAGTCTGCTTGGGGCATTTTTATTCAGCGGTGATGATGTAGATAAAAGAGTGAAAGTACTGTCAGGTGGTGAAAAATCCAGGTTATCCATTGCTAAGCTAATGCTTAAGCCAATTAATTTTTTAATTATGGATGAGCCGACTAATCATCTTGATATGAAATCGAAAGAAATACTAAAAAATGCTCTCCAAAATTTTGATGCTTCTATGATAATTGTTTCTCACGACAGGGAGTTTCTCGAAGGGCTTACGAACAGAACAGTTTATTTCAAAGATAATAAACTTACCGAATATCCGGGAGAAATAAGTGAATTTTTAGAAAAATTTAAAATTGAAGAAATTGATGATATTAATCTCGAAAAAATAAAAAAAGCAACAAATGGGAATAATGACAAATCCAATGCACAAAAACACAGACAAAAAACAAAAGAAATTCAGCGAGAAAGAAATAAATTAACAAAAAAAATAAATGAACTCGAAAATGAAATAGCAAATATCGAAGAAAAAATTGAAAACTATGAAAAATTATTCGAGAATCCCGATTATTTCTCAAAACCTGAAGCAACTAATTCACAGAAAGATTATTCCGATTTACAGGAAAGACATTCTAAAATAATGCAAGATTGGGAAGAATATTCAATGAAACTGGAAGAAATTCAGGAATAATAATTTCCTGAAAGAAAATCTTCAATAAACTTTCATAATATCTTTCAGAGATTTATATGTTTTTTTCGGTACTTTTGCGTTTTCTTTTGGATAACCTATTGGCAGTATCATCAAAGCAGATTCAGATTTTGGTCTATTTAATGTTTCATTTAAAAATGCTCTCGGAAGAGGTGTATAAGGTATCGTTACAAGTCCTGCATTATGAATTGCAGTTATCAGCATACCAAGAGCAATACCTGAT
>CAZIXJ010000404.1:0-3247 GCA_964542835.1 uncultured Hyphomicrobiales bacterium | reverse complement strand
CGGAAGGTGTAATAGTCGGTTTAGTATAGCAAGAGAGGGATTAAGCCTCCCGTTATAACATATTTTATTTTTGTATTAGTAATTTTTTAGCAAATACTCCACTTGCTGTTTCAATTTTGAGAATGTACATTCCGGAATTAATATTGCCAAGTAAAAAATTATCCTGCTGATTCCCGTAAGATTTATGCCCGTTTGATAGTTCTGCAACATTAATACCATTCATATTTACTAACGATATTCTAACATTACCTGCAGATTCATTATGATATTTCACATTTATCATATTATTTGCAGGATTTGGATATACTGCATTTTTGTCCAATACTTCATATTCCGGAACCGAATTATATATTGCAGCGTAATATTCTTGCTGTATTTTCTCCTGCTTTCCAACCAAAGATGTACTAACAGCCTGAAATTTACTTTTTATCTTTCCTTCAGAAAAACCGGTAATATCCTCATAAGTTCCGTCAGCTTCTCCGCCTTTTGCCGGCATTGCGAAAGATATTCCGATTGCAAGACGAGCTGTTTCTCCCGGTTTCAAATTAAATGGTCCTGTTGCCATTAATAGTCTAATATCTCCACTTTCTTTTTCTCCATCAATAATACCTGATGAAATAAAATCATACCTTTCATCATCATCAAGAATATCGCTTTCTATTGACCAGTTCCTAAAAGTAGATAAACCAATTTGCTCTTGAGGTTCATAAATTAGTTTATCATGCCTTATATCTCCATTATTATCCACTGCAGGAGATTCCAGCATAGATACACCCAAATATCCGAAACCATTGCCGCCTTCACCTCTGTCGGGATTAGTCCATGCATAAACAAGTTCTAAATTATCATCAGAATAGAAATTTGCAAGGTCATTACCCGCACCAAAAGAAGTATTAGGCTGTAAAGCAATATCACTGTCAATTACAGGAGCAAACCAGCAATCAGTATATGTTTCATCAGAATAATTTGTAATATTATAGGTAATTATTACAACATCTTTCATATCTCCGCTTTCCCAGGTATAAGTATTTTCTTCTACCTGCAATCTTAACGGATAGCCCTGTGAATGTCTTTTTGCGATACCTCCCTCATAGAGACTCAAATCTGTATCCTTATATGTTGAAAATATGTGTTCGTCAGAGTGCATCATTGGTCCGTATGGATATTGATTCAAATTTCTTTCATCCGGCTCATCTATATACTCATGTTTATATACGCCATACTGCACTTTACGAGAATTATCAGTAACCCAAAGGGGCCAATCAGGTCCGTCATTTGGGATTTTCACTTTACCTGTTTCGGAATCGAAATCAGTTGAGTAATATACTCTGTATTTCTTTATTTCGTTTTCCAATAATTCTAACCCATCATCAATTCTGCCGGGTACAAACCATGATCTGCCTGAGTTAGGATTGTAACTTATAGTAACCATTTTGTTATTGCTGCCTGATACTTCTTTTTTCGCACCAAACCAAAATCCTGAAGCGAAAATATACTGATTTCTCGAGCCGCGGGGCCAAATGCAGCCGCCTGCAATATATTTAATATCAAGAGAATTAATTCCAAAATTAGTGGAAAAAAATTCTACGTTACTTTTAGTATTAATCTGATAATCATATTCCCCTTTTGAACCTCTTAAAAACTCTTCTTCACCTTTAGGTGCTGCATTGCATATACTTAAAGCAAGTATGCTCATTACGGTAATTATTAATAAATTCTTCATTGTAAATACTCCTTTTATATATTACTAATATCTTACATTTACCTTAATCGGTACATAAAAATCCGGATTTCTGTTTATGATTAATGTATCGTAAAATGTATTTGTTTCAAAAATGTCTGCAATAAATTTGACTTTTATATCTTCAGTTATACTCGTGTTACCCCCTGCTATAACAGTAAAAGGCACCTGATATTCGTATGTAAATAAACCTGTAGTATTTACATTTTCCAAATCGAATATTTCAATATCCAAAGTATCAGATAAATTTTCAATTTCAATATAAGCACTTGTTACAGTTCTTATTTTTAATGTTCCGAGATTAACAGGTACAATTTTTAAATAAGATAAAGAATCACTTGAATTTAATGCTTTGTATATTAATTCTTTTTCAATATTCTTTTCCACATTTATTATGTCTTCGCAGCTTAGTGCAAATATCATCGTTATTATTACTACTATCTTTTTCATAATCACTCTTACTAAAAATTAAATGAAAAACCGTAACGCAAAGCGTACTTTTCAGCATTATATAATTTATTTTGATGAGTAAATCCTAATAGTTTGTAGTCAAATCCCACAATAAAACTCAACGAAGGATACAGACGGAATTCAGCACCTACAGAAGGATTTATTAAATAACCGGACTGATTAAAACCTATCCCTGCCTGCAAAAATGGTGCTACAGAATTATACTCAAATGGAATATATTTGGCAACTAACGAAAATGTAGAAATATTTGGTTGCTGGAAATACTTATATATTGAGCCATCTGCCTCAGTTCCTTCATACACCGTATGAAACGTTTCCTGAGAAAAACCAATGCCTGCTTTAAAATTTTCATTAAGCTCATAAAGCAGATTGACATTCAAATTATTAAGTTTGCTGTATTTATTCGGATAAATTTGGGCATCAGGTACATTCCAGCCGGTCATTCCCATTACTTCAGTATTTAATTTCCGATTATCAGACGATATTTCTAATGGATTATAATTTTCATCCTGCAATATGAATTCTGATATACTCTTTGAATTAAACATATAATAGTTCTTTGAACTTACTTCAGAAGACTCAATAGTATTATACCTTTTATTACTTTTTTTATTATCAACTTCTACAGGAATAAATCTGTCGATAAATACTATTTCAGATTCTTTTTTTTCATTACTTAGATTGACAGGCATTTCCACAACATATTCAGGGTATTCAAATTTTTCAGAATCTGCATATTGAATAGTTTCATTTTCGTCAAAACTAACTCCTAAAGTCTTCAATAATAATACCGTAACTATTGCTCCTGAAACTGCCGAAACAACACCTGTAAGAATTTTGCTGCCCCAAAGCCCGGCATTTGCACTATTCGTAACGGCAGAAACAGAACTTCCCGAAAAACCGGCATTGGCAAAAACATTACTTTTGAGTGCTGAAGATGGTGCAAAAGAATTAATATTCTTTTGTATTCCGCTTTTTACTGAAGCAAAAGCATTGAACTCACTTCGCAGGTTCTCATCTATTGCAAGTTTTGAG
>CAZIXJ010000403.1:0-3247 GCA_964542835.1 uncultured Hyphomicrobiales bacterium | reverse complement strand
CGGCACAGGTGGGAATCAGATGTTTTCTCTTGAATGTTTGAAAGCAACTTAGTATGAGGCTCTCGAAGTATGCGGACACCTCCTCTGTTTACATCCCGATTAATCGGGGCAAGGAGGACAAGATAATTCATTGCTCCTTCAATATGCAAAACGGACTATTTAAGGAAACTCTAAATAATTATTCAAACTGATAGATACACTGCTTTCCGGTGATAAATTATTTTTGAAAAATAAACTTATCGTAAGTAGAATGGTTATTAGTTTTTAATCTCACAAAATACGTGCCGTCAGCAATATTTCCGGGCTTATAATTTAATATGTATGTTCCTTTGAAATGATGTTTATCATCAATAATTCTTTCAATTCTTTTTCCTGAAATATCAATAATATCCATTGATACTTCAGTTTCAGATTCAATCTTGTATTTTATGTTCAACTGATTTCCCGGATTGGGATTTGGATAAATAAGCTCTATCAGGTTATCTTTCGGTTCTGAAATAAAATCTCCATCCGCATTTATAAATTCACCGGAGTAATCATCAATTAATTCTGAAATTTGTTTCAAATGATTTTCGCTCTCTCCGGCAAAAAGAGCAAAAGTTACTCTTGTTGTATCTTCGGGAAGCAGCGTAAGCGGACCAGCCGACATTACGACTGAAGCATCGGTGATATTTGATTCGTCTCGCTTAATACCGCCGGATAAAGTCTGCCATTTCTCTCTGTATGTGAACCCATCATACACACCGGGATTATCATCTGTATTTCCGTCATTATCAATAGCGAAGAAATTTATCGGATTATCGGAAATTATTTTCATTCCTGTCAGAGGCACTGTATCTGATTCGGTATTAATGCATATTCCCGATTGTGTTTCGTAATCGTAATAAATTTTATTATTATGAACATCAGGACCAATGTCCCAGTCAAAATAAAGCCCCGCAAAGATGGAATCCTTATAAATATTATGAAGATTGATTATATCATAGCTTACGAAAATTACGTCTTCGAGCCTCGAATCAACAGGCTGGGTAACGTGTGTAATTACTTTTACTCCTACTTCGGTAGTATCTTCAGGGTCATCCTCCATAGCTGCAGAACCGGTTTGCATATTAATTTCTTCGAATTTCGTCATATTTTCCACCAAATCAAATGCTCTGTTTTTTGCAGACTGAGCCGAGCCTCTTGCTACATTAGATACTAGGAAAGTATCTCGTGCTATCATCAATGCACCTTCATAGCTTAGATTATTGCTACTTTCGTATCTGAAACCTTCGCCCTGTGCATTTGCCGGAAAGTCATTATAGCAAAGATTACCCTGGCTCGCTGCAGTTACGGTCAGTTTGTTACCGTCAAATGTTTTGTAGGAATTATTCATTATTAATCCCGTACCGGCAGAATTGATGAAATTATCATATTCATAAAATTCAAACACTAAATTAAATTTAAAATTATACGGGCTGTCCTCAGGCAGATTTAATGTAATATCTGAAATTTCAATTTCTTCGTTATTAGGAAAATATCCATAATTAACAGTATCTTTTAAAATCCTTGCACCACCAAACTGATGATATATTCCTATACCCAGATTATCAATATCGCTCAGATAATTTTTAAGTTCCAGAGTGATATTTATCTCTTCTCCCTTAGAAAATTCATTATCCTTTACTGTTTCATCTATAACGATATTTTCTACATATACATTTTTCGGGGATAGTTCAGCAACTGCTCTGTAAGCATTTACCCTTCCGGTGCCAATTTTTCCGGCATAAGCCGGATTAAGCGTATCAATATTATCAGCGGTTGCTTTTAATCTTTCGCTTATTTCAACAGGACTAAGGTCAGGATATACTCCTCTGAGCATACAGACTACTCCCGCCGCAACGGGTGAAGCCATAGAAGTACCGCTCATCCGCTGATAAACTGAATTTGGTACGGTAGAAAAAATATCTACTCCGGGTGCTGATACATCTACGGAATAATGATAATTGGAAAACCATGCTATTTTGTCGGTACTATCTACTGCAGCTACTGATATAACACCATCATATGCAGCAGGATAAAAAGCACCGTCTGTTCTGTCGTTTCCTGAGGCAGCTACAATTATTGAACCGTAATCCATCGCCTCTTTGATAATATCATTTTCAGCATCAGAAAAATTTGATGAACCCCAAGAGCAATTAATTACGTCTGCTCCCGCTATTGCCGCATACAATATACCATCATACGAATTTACGGTAGAGCGACTTGATGGTGCATCAGGACCGATTTTTACAGGCAGTATCAGTGCATTATCGGCAACGCCGGCTACGCCTTTCAGATTATTGATTACTGCTGCAGCAGTTCCTGCTACGTGTGTGCCGTGATTACTTCCGGGAGCAGGGTCGTTATCCTGACCGAGAGAATCTCCCGAAGCAAAATCCCATCCCCGCCAGTCATCCGCGAAACCATTGCCGTCATCATCAATACCGTTACTTTCTTTGGGATTTCCATCTTCATCAGTTCCTATTTCACCCATATTTATGTAAATATTCTGAAACAAATCATCATGGAGATAATCCACTCCTGTATCTACTACTCCAAGTATTACTTTTTTGGCAGTATCTGTCAAAGTCCATGCAGAATCTGCCTTTACCTGAGGAATGTGATATAGTCTGTCATAATCCAAATCATTGGGATAATCAACAAAATTATGTCTGAAGAGAGGTTCGGCATATTCAACAAAATCATAAGTTTTAATTTTATCTGAGATAATCCGGGGGTCAAAATTTTGCTCATAAGAAATAATAAATATTCTTCTGAGAGGATTAGATTCAATTAATGAATTTCTGAATGCAGCATTTCTGTTATATTTTTTATCTACTTCGCCGAGAAGTTTATCATCAGTATAATATTCTATCTGATATTCTTTAAAAATATTATCAAATACTTCATTCTTCTTCGAATCGGATAAATCCCTGAGTACAGAAGTGTTGTTTTTTATTTTTATTACTACTTTTTTATCATAATAATCATTTGCACAGACTGATAAAAACGCCGTCGCCAATAATACAATTATATATTTCATTATTTCCTGTTCAATTTTAATTTATACATCTACTAATATACAAATTAATAAGAAAAAAGTTACAGAATAATTTTTCTTTCGAGTAAAACCAATTCGCTTTCATTCATATTAACATACTTCTCACAACAAAAAAAATTCTCATTGCGAAACTCCGATACTTCGACGACGCTCAGCACAGGTTTC
>CAZIXJ010000402.1:0-3255 GCA_964542835.1 uncultured Hyphomicrobiales bacterium | reverse complement strand
AGCCTGATGTCCACAAAAAAATGTTGGAGGCCAGAGAACTTGGCACTCTCAAGTCTAATAGATCGCCGAGTATCTTAATCCATTCTTTCCAGTCTGTTTTCGGCGAGATAACATCTATGATAATTTCGCTATTATTAGTGCTTTCAAAGTACACAGGTTTGTTGTCTGTAAGAAAGCGCCCGTTTTTTCTTGCATTCCATCCGCCATTCGCAATGTAATTTTCGGCGGTAATCGAAGTTCTTGCATTACTGTTTCGTATTAGCGCCAAGAACATTTCAGACTCTTGCGGATAATTCATACGCTCCGTAAAACTTGCTTTGCCGCCACCCATAGGACAACAAATGCAACCCACTCTTGAACTACCTTTCTTATAAGCATTATTTATTATAATTTCGTTTGCATATATATAAAGCCATATCTCAGAAGATGTCCATTCAAGGATAGAATTATGGCTATACTGCCCCTTTTGTTTTTTGCCGTAATTTTCATATTCGTATTGGGAGCGTGCAGTACTTTCATGTGAGCGAATGCCAACAAATGCCAACCCCTTGTAATCGTTTTTGCCAGTTATTTCACGCAATCTTAATGTTTGCGGTGTACTTTTATGCACACTACAGCACCAGCGCAAGACCCTTGACGGGGGACCAAACATCTCCCAGGACTGCTTCGGTTCAAGGTGCGACTTTGCAATATAAAACGGGATTTCCTCTTTCTCGCACTCTTGTCGAGTTTTCTCTATCACATCATAAGTATCCGGGAACTCCATGCCTGTATCGCCGAACACAACCACGAAACTACCCTTTGGCAGAGCCTTTTTTACAAGGTCAAGCAAAACGGCGCTGTCCTTGCCACCGGAGTAAGCCACATGAAAAAGATCAAGTTTGCTTTTGTATTTTTTATAAATCGCCAGTATCTTTTTAACTGTAGTTTGTTCTATGATATCTATAATCTCACGGTTAGCCTCAACCATTGCCGTAATGTCAACGGGACGCAGGGCATCCGCGTTTGGCTCAGGCTGTACGAAGTCACCCTTTTCATCTTTTGGAATAATTATCTCTGGTGCAGTGTAAAGATTGCCGCCTTTAAGTTTAGCGACAAGCGTTCCGCGGTACCGGTAGGTATTTGCTTCCGCCCACATATATGGGGATTCGGTCTGCTTATCGTACTTCCAGTATCTATTAAAGCCCAAAACATCAAGCTCCGGGGCATAGACAGGACGCGGCTCTTTTGAAAAACCCGTAGGTGTAAAGTTGAGCAATATCCCGCCTGTTCTCTTGTCGTAGGTATAAGAGTACAACCTTAATTCTTCCTTTCTCGCATAGCTTTCACCTGTTCAATCAACTCACTGGTCTTTGAATAAGACCGCCTGCTTATGTAACCGCTGCTGCATAAAAATTCTTCAATTGCAGTCTTTACAAGCGGTATGCCGGACTCAGCGACTGCATCCGCCATAATTTGAAGGTAAGACATACAACAGCTTTTGCGGACTATAGCGCCTGCATTCTTAGAATTAACCGACAACACCTCGAAGCGAAATTTATCGCTGAACCGTCGGCAATAGCTTTCAAGCAAAAACAAATTCCATGCCTGTCCGCAATGCGGGAATGCCGCAAACGTAGTAACGCTTTTAAGCGGCAGGTATTCACCGGTCACGAAGAGATCAAGTGCGGCATCAATTTCGGAAGCATCAAATTGGACATATTTTTCCGCGATATAGCTATCCTTATCTGCTCGCACCATTACGGAATAGCCTGCTTCCATCGGTATCCATCGGTGTGATGCGCCCGTGAGTTCCCGTTCGAAATCGAGTAAGTCATGGAGAGAGCATTTATCCAAAGAACGGCAATGTGCTTTCATTATGGAGAGTGCGTTAAGTGTCTCGCCCTTGCGGGTTATGATTTTGCCGCGCCGGTCATATTTATCAGCAAGGACAATACCATACACGATGTTTTGAATTGCCGTAAGCGTCAATTCGTAATTGCGATCTTCCATTTCCCCAAGCGAAATGTCGCTGAGGGAGGCGTAACCGTTTGTTTGACAGGCGGCATCAACATAAGCGGCAATGGCAGCGCATTCCTCATCAGTCACTTCAAACCTGCCGACATGTGTGTAAACTCCCATAGCGTTCCTTATAAAGTCATCGTTATGTGCCAACACATATTTTACCTTGTCGAGGGGAATGTATGGCAGGCGTTCGGAAAGCTGTTCGTAGTTCAGCACGACATGGTTGCTCCAAATCCGCATAATTTCACTTCCGATTTTAACAAGTTCCGTACCGTTTTCAGCTTTCGGCGAGAAGTAATTTGCCTTGTGCATATATTTCGGATACATCTTAACAAGTATTTTTTTCAGCATTTCTTCTGAGATAATACTTCCGGAGAACAGCCATTCTCGGTGCTTCTCGTAAAACGAGCTGTAGAAAATAGTTTCCGCTCCGCCTGCAATTGCCAGATCAACATTTTTTTGTATTCTACTTCTAATTTCCTTACCGATGCAATACATCTTGCCATCAAAGAAGGTTCCGCAAAAGGCGATGAGCTTCAATAATTTTCCATTAGTTATCGAAATCTCATCACCGAAGTCCTCAGCCATGAAACGACGAAAGCGCAATAATTCAATGGGGGAATCAATCCTAAAACCATTAGGGAAATGCGTCGTCATTACATCAAATATCATTTCTAGGAGTGCAGGATTCAACATTTTTTTATATCGACACTTGATAACAGGCTGATTTAAAGATTATCATAAAAAAAACCCTATTCGCATCCCCACTTATCTTGAACTTTTTTGGTGAAACTCAAGCCCAACCAACCATGAAATCTCCCGGCTTTACACCTCCCCGATTTCAGGCAAATCTTTCGTTTATTCCCACTGGGCCTGCTCCCGGGGTCGATTTCTATGTAACAGAGCCTTCCTGCACCGTCAATCAGGAGCCCATGGGATAGGGCGCACAAATTGGCGGAGCCGCCGCATGGTACGTGTTCCTGCCAGGGCACGTGTTTCAATGGATGCGTCAAAAGCGAGCCCTTGAACCGGTCTCACTTTCATCCGGACGAAAGGGGCAACTTCCGGGGCATCACAAGGGCAGGCAAGGGTGCCTGCCCCTACGAAAAACCTCATTTCACCCCGGAGCTGGGATTTATCGATCCATATTCGTTACATTGGAATAAGATAATTATTTTTGCTATTATTTGGTATTCAATTCCACTAAGCCATATAACCCCATTTCTGAAACTGTTCTTTCAATTCGGGGTT
>CAZIXJ010000401.1:0-3259 GCA_964542835.1 uncultured Hyphomicrobiales bacterium | reverse complement strand
GGTCTTAAAAGAAAGAGTTTTTCTACTTTTTACACAGTCTCTCCGATTTGGGAATCCCATTGCGAAATCGGAGTTTCGCAATGAGAGTATTTTTTGTTGTTCTGAAGTATGTTATATGAATGAAAGCGAATTGGTATTACAAACTTAAAGCCATGAGATTGCAAGATTTTTATTACTATCGTTGCTGATATTGGTTTTAATTTACCCAATTTCAACCTCTAATTGTGAGATATAACTTTCTTCTTTGTTAGACCGTCTTGAAATTTCAGCTTCTGATGCAGTTTCAAAAAATAATTCAATAGCTTCTTTTAAATTTAAACGTGATTCTTCAATAGTGCTGCCTTGGCTTGCAATATCTAATTCAGGGCAAAATGAAACATACATTCCATTTTCTTTTTCGATTATAATATTGAAGTTTCTACTCATTTTATTTCCAATTTTTATTGATAATTATAAAATAAAATACGAATATAGTATTCAAAAATTACATTCCCATCGCTCACATTCACGGGATTATTAGCTGCACAATTGGAAATTGATTCAAATGCAGTTAATCCCGATTTTAATCGCAGGAAAAATCTGTGATTTTTCGGATTGGCGGAGTAGTGATAATGGCTCTCCCGAATGAATTGCGGGATTTCCGCTTCGCTCCAACAAGCATAATATTTTTCCCAGAGGGCGTTCCCGAATAAATTGCGGGATTTCCGCTTCGCTCCAACAAGTGTGATGAACCTGCCTGTGGTGTTGTCGTATCGGAATGGAATAGAGACCCCGAATTTGATTCGGGGCTGGAGCACTCCGTGGTTGGCGAGGTTGTAATTTTTAAACAAATTAAGCAGGTAGTTGGAATCTTCCATCTAGAACACCCTTTACTGTAATATCTTCATCTAATTCTTCCCATCTCAGCGCATATCCGTTTAATCTTATTTCTACTTTTTCCAATTGTTTATTAGTTGCGTTTTTCAATATTTTAAATCTATCTGCCGGAAATGCAAGTATCCTCGAATCAGATAATTCTATGAATATCATTCTATCTTTTGCATATGCTCTTAAAGCCAATACTTCCGTTTCTATTTTTTTATCTGATATTGTGGAATTCATTATACGCTCCTAAAAGTATTTCTTGATTTTCATAAACTAATTTCTCAATTTCTCTTACTGTATGTGGCTTCAAACCCATATTTTTAGCTAATAAAATCGGATTTAACCAAAACTTACATTCTCCATCAGGTGATGCAACATGAATATGAGGTGGTTCGTTTAATTCATCAGAATAAAAATGAAACCTAAATTTCTTAATCCTCAATACTGTTGGCATCACAACTCCAAATTCTTAATACTATTATCTACGAATATACAAAATTTTCATTACATTACCTTTCCTCCTTTTCCAAAGGAGGTGCTTCGGAGCAGCGGAGGATTTTCTCATATGTTATCTAATCCATTATATTTCTCCCACAGAGGGCATCTGGCGTAATGAAGCGACCGATTGTGTTGTCATATCGGAATGGAATGGAGACCCCGAATTTGATACGGGGCTGGAGCACTCGGTAATCGGAGAGGTTGCTCTCTTGGTCGAGTTCTTGTATATTAATAGACCTCATCGTGTGTGCCAATTGTTTGTAAGAATATCACATTTATTACTTCGTTTTTATAAATGTAATTCTGCTTTATATCAAAAATTATTCTTATATCATAAGTCAAACTACAAGCAAAACTCCCTGACAATATGCCTTTTAATTTGTGTGATTTTAATTCGGGATGCATCGGATCATTTTGCAGTTTAATAAGCACATCTCTGAATTTAGGAATCAATTCAGGGTTTTTCTTCAGAATTTTTTTGGCTTTTCTGAGGAATAAACTTGATTTGATTAACTTATAGGTCATCTGTCAATTCACTCATTATATCATCAACAGATTGTGTTTTTAAAGAATTACTTTCCAATTCATTATTAGCATGACTTATTTCATTTGCTATGTCATTTCTTTGTTGCTCAAGCAATCTTTTGTCTAATATCTGCTGTAATTCAATTTTATCTTCAAGCGGTAGTACATCTACTGCTTCCAATATATCATTAAATTTCATAATAAACTCCAAATTAATTATCACTCTACAAATATAAGAATATTTATTTTAAATTTTATTTTTTTAAATTAAACAGAAAAATTGAAATAATCACTCATAGTACTTCTCCCACAAGGTGTCGGGTGTGATGAATCTACTGATTGTGTTGTCGTATTTTCGTACTCCGTGGTCGGCGAGGTTGCTCTCGGAGTCCAGTTCTTTGTTGATGTAGCCGGTGCGGTCTTCGGGTTTTTCGTCATATGTAATGGCTTGCCCGAACGGTGTGTATTGATTGATTTTGAATACACCACCTTGCAAACCCAGACTGTTTTCTATTACATTATACTCAAACGCCACCGACCCAAGCCTTTTATTTTTATCATAAATTTATTATATTATCGTTTACAATATAATAAATTTGGAGGAAATGTGGAAAAGTTAATAAAAATAAATATTGAAAAACTTCCTGAGGGATTGTATTTAGCAACTTCTGATGAAATTCAAGGTCTTGTAGCTCAAGGCAGAACAATTTCCGAAACACTTGAAATTGCAAAAGATGTAGCAAAAAAACTTATTGAAGCTCAGGAAAATATAATTGATACTTTAAAGTATGCAGAAGACAATTTTGAATACTCTCTGGTATTAGGTGTTTAGATGGGAAGGTTGGCTGGTTTTAAATATCGTCAAATAATTAAAATTTTAAAGATATTCGGTTTTGAATTTTACAGACAGGCATCCGGAAGCCATGAAATTTGGTATAATCCCAATTCTAAAAGATTCTCTACGATTCCTAATCATTCAGGTGATATGCCTGAAGGCACTTTACGTGCTATACTCAAACAAGCAAATATTTCTCCTGACGATTTTTTGAATAAAAAATAATACCCATTCCCATCACTCGCATACACAGGATTATTAACTGCACAATTGTAATTAAATTCATATGCAGTTAATCCCGATTTTAATCGTAGGAAAAATCTTTGATTTTTCGGATTCGCGGATAGATTATGGTGGCTCTCCCGATTTGTTATCGGGATTTCCGCTTCGCTACAACACGCATAATACTTCTCCCACAAGGCGTTCCCGAATAAATTGCGGAGTTTCCGCTTCGCTACAACAGGCGTGATGAACCTGCCTAGTGTGTTGTCGTATCGGAATGGAATGGAGACCCCGAATTTGATTCGGGGCTGGAGC
>CAZIXJ010000400.1:0-3260 GCA_964542835.1 uncultured Hyphomicrobiales bacterium | reverse complement strand
AATATAGCTTCTCATAATGTAGTTATTAATAAAAATAATTTTTTCAATAGAATAGAAGGTGATAAAAATTATTATATAAGAGAATTAGGTTGGACTACTACATCTGATTCATATTTAATAACTGGAAATTATCTTATAGATACATATAATTCGGATTCGAGTAGAATAGTTGAAGATTTTAGGGATGAATCCTATAGATTATATATTTCAGATTTTTCTGATTTTGATTCTGAATTAACTATTTTAGATAAAGAAGAATTACAAGTATATAATCAAAAGTTAATATATCCTACTGAAGATTTTAGTGGATTTTTTGATAATACAGCAAACTATACGGGGGCATCAGGTAATTATGATATGAGATATTTTACAAGAAAATTTTGGCATACAGATATAAACCATTCAAATGGAATATTAAAATTTAGTGATACTAATATAACTGAATCTGATATAACTAATGGTGATGTTATAATAGAAATAAGTTTAGATGGGACAAATTGGTTTTCACTTAATTTAGATTTTATATCTTCACCACTAACAGGTGGGGATGGTTGTAGAATTAATCCAGATGTTTATAATTTCGATAATTCTGAAAAGAAATTACAATTCACATTAGGTTTTGATAGTACAAATTCTAGCAGTAATTGGGGTATATATTTTAGAATCGGTGTGAATAATGTGAATAATGATAAATATGTAGGTAAAATAGAAATAGAAGATTGGATTTAAGGAGAATATAGATGGCTACTTTACAACAAAATTTTAAAATAGAAAAGGGATTATTTCATGTTCTTTCAAAAATAAATTCAAATGCTAATCAATATCCATTTGAATCAAAATTTAAATCGGCTCATACAATATCAGCAAAAGATATTTGGGTTGACGCTATACCATATTGTGAAATTAGACAGGACGCTTTAGATTTTGAGGCGAGTGAAGATGGAAATACGGTAATAAAATTTTATGAAAATGTTACTTTAACAGAACTTCCTAATACTAATGGACAAGCATATTATTTGGAAGTAAATGGTGATTTTATAAGACCGTTTATAGTGCCGGAAGATGTACCACAAGAAGGAACAAATTTACCGTCTGTAGGTTTTTCTATTGAACTTACAAAGGGTGATGGTTCTGTTATACCTCCTACAGCTGGAGCTTATGTTATCGATGGTTATTCTGGAATTATTTTATTTGATGAAGGACAAACACCATCTGATTTAGGCTGGGGTGATATAAAGATATCTGTTTTTGCATATACTGGAAATACACTTGCAGATATAGGTTTAGCAGGCGGTAGTTCTATCGATTCTGATGTAATACAAACATATTCAGATGACCCGGTTTTTAATCCGGTAGAGTTATTTAATAAAATAGATACAGAAGTAAGATTTAAAGTTATAAAAACTATTGACCATAGAATAGCTATAGCTGAAACTCCTGAAGGTGTAATAAATTTTAATTTAAGTGATGTACCTACTCTAATAAACGGTAAAGTACAAAAATCTCAGCTACCTGATGATATCGTTTCAGGTTTAGTTTATCAAGGTACTTTTGACCCGGAGACTAATACACCTGATATAAATACCTTAACAAAGACAGAAGGCGATTTTTGGATTGTAAATAATACATATGATATTTACACAGAAGGTAACTGGGTTATTTGGAATAGTAGTACTTTTGATATTTGGGATTTTGTAAATTCTAATGTTTATACTGTTAATGGTAAAACTGGTCATGTAGTTTTAAATGGAAATGATATAGCATATGATAATTCATTATCTACTTTAACTTCAGATACAACACAAGAAGCTATAACAGAATTATCTAATAAAGTGGATTCTGAAATTTCAGCTTTAGAAGATATTTATATAAAAATATTAAGTTTAAAAGATACTAATACAATTTCTAAAAATGTAGATGGTTCAAGCGGGGATGTTACATTTAATTTAAATTATGAAAATGGCGATGGTGTATTTTTAACTTCTTCATCATCAGGTCTTAGAGCTGACCTTAATATTAATACATCTATATTTGATTTTGATTTAAGTAATAAATTGTTTATAAAAGAAAATTCAATAGCACCATCGTTAATTAAAAAAAGTTCAGGTATGTATGATGGGCAGGTGATGGCTTATGATAGTGAAAATTCTGCTTTTAAATTTATAGATATCCCGGGACTTACTGATTCAGATGCAGGTACAATATTTCAAAGAAATTTAAATAATTTTAATGCGGGTGATAGTTTTTATATATCTGGTATGGATGCCTTTAATGAAAGACTAACACAGATATATAAATATGTTGAAGACGCTGACCCTTATGTAACTGACACATATATTTATTCAGATTTTGATGAAAATAATTTTTCTATATTGAATTATAATGATATAAAAACAGATTTGAATGGATTGAAATTAAAAGATAATTCTGGAAATCTTGTTATATCAATTACTAATAATTCCTCCAAAGTTGTAGACGCTTATACACCTATTAGAATAGATAATATAAAAGAAAATATTATAGATATATATGGTAGATATTTTAGTATTGAAAATACTTCCGGTGTAGAATTATCGTATACATTTGAAGATAATAATGAATTAAAAAAATGTGTAAATGAGTTTTATGAAGGTTGTGATGTTCTTTGGGTAAAAATAAATGAGAGTATAGCGATAGGCGAAACATTACAATTAAATGTATTTGAAAAAGAAATAAGTCATGCAGTAACAGGGAAAATGGTTTTTGATTATTATGAAGATTTTATTGGTAATAATCTTGAAGATTTTAGTTCACCTGATTGGACTATCACTAAACAAGGTACCACTTTATTGAGATATATAAATACAGACAATGACCCTAGAGAATCGTTTTTACAAAATTATGTTTATTATAAAAGTTACACTTGTTCTAATAGATTAGAACATAATACACCTTTTACAGTTGGTGATGGTATAATTTTAGATTTTGGTCAACGAGTATATTCAGGTAATTATTATAGTTCATGGCAATCGAGAATAATTTGTGAATGGGAAGATTTATTAGGTGACGGTAAAAATTTCAATACAATAATGTTTTATGGTAGGCGTTCTGCAAATTATACTAGATTATCATATGCTTATGATAAAAGTTATACGAGTGATTCAGGTACTGCTTGTAGTTATGGTGAAAATGTTTGGAAACACGTATCATTAGAGATAGTACCTAATGAGCCTTTGAGATATTTAGAAGATAGAAAATATAATGGTAGGGCTGTTCGTGAA
>CAZIXJ010000399.1:0-3260 GCA_964542835.1 uncultured Hyphomicrobiales bacterium | reverse complement strand
ACTTTTTACACAGTCTGTCCGATTTGGGAATCCCATTGCGAAACCTGTGCTGAGCTTAGTCGAAGTATCGGAGTTTCGCAATGAGAAAACTTATAGTTCTTATGAAATATATTATACGATTGAAAGCAACTCGGTATCAGGCGTCCTTGCCTGAAAAAAAACTGTCGAGGACGACTGTTTTATCTGCAATAGACTGCTAATCCTGATGGAATTATGGTATTACGCCAAATTGACATCAAGAAGATAGAAATATTTGGAGCATTTATATTCCATGCAAAATTTGAACATAAATCGTTATCAGCAAAACTGACAGAAAATAATTTATCCTGAACATTATAATCTTGTTCAATGAAAATTTTATTTTTATGCTAACAAAATTTTATTCAAATTATCATCATTATCATCATTATCTGATTATATTAATACGTTCTTTGTATATTTTCCCTTTGCTTTTGATATTGATAAAGTAAACACCTGCAGATAATTCCGATACATCCAGCTTTAGTTCATTTCTGGAGATTTGCATTAATTTATCAGCAAAATCTACTCTTGAGCCAAAAATATCAAAAAGCTCTATGTTTGATTCATTCATATAAAATATGTCCTGAAATCTTACTGTTACTATTTCTGCTGCAGGAATAGGATATACCAGCAGTTTATTATTTGCAATGTTATCATCCACGCCTGAAAGGATACCGTCTATTCTTACGTTGTCAATGTACCAGCCATTCGACTGAGCAAATGCGTTAGATTCAAATCTGAATCTTATGAAAAATCTTTCCGAATCCATATGCTCTTCAAGAGGAATGGTTATTATTTCATATCGCCAGTCATTCGAGTTTAATACTCCGTCCTGCCAGTATTCATACATATTTTCATTGTATGAAGCAAGTTCCTGCCATGACTTCATTTCATCAAAAGAGATTTCAACTATTGCATCGTCATTTCTGTGAAGTTCGGCTATATTCATAAAATGAAGGTAGTATTTGCTGTATTCTTCATTAATTTCAAAAGGAAAAAACGTTAAAGTATCAGACTGATTAGTTTCGTATTCATCAAATGGAGCAACGCTAAAGCAGTTATCTCCATCACTTGCAATTTCATCTGTTACCTGCCATTTTCCGCTTCTGTAGTATTTCGGAAGTGGTACTTCGTCGAAGCTCTCGGACCAGTTCAGGAAGTTTTCGCCGTTATATACTACTACAGTATTTGATTTACTGCTTTCATTGTTTATATCTTTATATTTATCAAGTACTGAAACGTTGTACTTGTAAAATCCTCTTATATCAGTATTATTGAGGAGTTCGACTGTTTTCCCCGTATCAGATTCAGAAGCATCAAATGTGGTAATGAACTCCTTATCCCGATACATTTTGATAGAGTTAAGGTTTACAAGCGGAGTAATTCCATCTGCTCTTTTTTTCGGAAGATATGTCTCCAGAGAAGCCTGAAGCTCGGGATTTCCTGTGGCGGATACTATAAAAGGTGCATCCGGAGCAGAAACGCCTCCGGCAAATGCCGAGTCGGTTTTTATCATGCTTGAGTCATTGCCGGCTATTGCATATATTTCATAATTATATTTTGTGTATGGAGATACAGTAGTATCAGAAAAGTCAGCGGAGCCTCCGGGCAACTCAGTAAAGTAGTTGCCATCTCGCCAAATTCTCAATTTGTAATCATCATCTTCCAGTTGCTGTCCGAAAGAATAATCATCAGGAGGTATCCAGCTTAATTCAAGCAATTCGGGATTTTCGGGAATAATACCTGCTTCAAAATTTTCTACCGGAGAAGGTGCGTTTACATTTACTATGGCAGTAAATACGTCGCTGTCCCGAATATTTGAAGTGGCATTTCGCATATCTACCCAAGAGGGGTAAAGTATTCCGTCGTAAAATGCAAGTCCCGAATAATCTCCTGCAAACGAATTTCCCGTAAAAGGATTAAGTCTCAAATCCGACCCTTCATCGGAAATCTGTCTGTCTATCCATGTTTCACCGCCATCATTGGAATAGCTTACGTAGCACTCTACAAGCATATTTTCAGGGTCGTTTCTGCTGTCGAAATACATTACTGCAACATCACCGGTTATCGGATCCACATCCATCCATTGCCAGAACTGGTCGTTGGTAATATCTGAATGAATTATTACGGGTTCGGTCCAGGTTTTACCACTATCAAGAGATTTTGAAAAATAAATATTTGGTATTCTGTCTCCTGCCCATGTAAGATAGAGCGTACCCCGATTTTCACCTTCCGTATTGTCAGAAATTATTACGGGATAGGTTTCTGCTCTTACTTTTCCTTTTACAGAATGCCTGTAGCCTTGTCCTGGCAGGAATTTTGTTTCGCCGAAAATATTATAATTCTGAATTATTCTCGGTTCTGTCCACGTTTCACCACCGTCGTATGAGGCAGCGAAGCCTACACCATGCACAATACCGTGATTCCATACAAGAAATACCTCTCCCTCGGGTCCGGTAGTTATCAGCGGAAAACTCTGTCCGTAAGTGGTATCTTCAGAAGAACCCGGTACTCTGTAGCTTGCAGCGACGGGGCGAGACCAGGTAGTGCCGTTATCAGTGGATTTGGATACAACGATTTGAGTGGAAGAATCCCTTGCAGTTACTCTTTTCCAGGGAATATACAAATCATGAAAATATGGAGAATCGGGAGAATTATCTACTTCGATATAATATTTGTCCTCAAAAGTGGAATCAGGCGTTTGCATTCCCCGGTGAAGTATTACGGGGATATGAGCTTCCCATGTAACGCCTTCATCAAAGCTCCTTGCCAGAAAAACTCCGTTTTCGCCAAGGGGCGTCCCTTGTTCGTCTTCATCCATACCGAAACCTCCGTAAACGAGGTAGCCAACTCCGTCTGTATTGAAAGCAACAGAAGGGTCATTAGTAGAACGCCAGTTTTCAAAAGGTTTTCCAAGGTTGATATTTCTCCATGAATTGCCTCCGTCATCAGATACATAAACCCATGTAGATGAGTTATCACGGTAATCAACAGAAGATGCAATAAGATTGGAAGGGTTTGTGGGATTTACGGAGATGGATGACTCATTCTGCATTTTATAGAGAAATTCTTCTTCGTTGTTTGTTGTGGAAATATTAAGAAAATACGGAATATTATTGCTACCTGACAGCAGAACAGGTGAAGTTAATTCTTTATTCTTTTTTGGAGTAGGATGTGCATATTCCATTAGCCTTTTGTGCGAATTTGTCTCGGCAAGAAGATTTCCCGCTACAAAAATC
>CAZIXJ010000398.1:0-3273 GCA_964542835.1 uncultured Hyphomicrobiales bacterium | reverse complement strand
ATCGGGCAGGCACAGAGTAGATTTCAAACTTGAATTTTATGATGATATTTTTTATTACATTGAAAATCTACGCAAAACCCAACCTAATATACTTGTGTGCGGAGATTATAATACTGCTCATACTCCGATTGACCTTGCACGACCCAAAGAAAATGAAGAAACATCAGGATTTTTACCGGAAGAGCGTGAAAAAATTGATAAAATTATCGATATGGGATATATTGATACATTCAGAATGTTTACCTCTGAAGGCGAGCATTATACATGGTGGAGCAACAGAGGAAGAGCAAAAGAGAATAACGTAGGCTGGAGAATTGATTATCATATGGTTACCGACAGATTGAAAGATGCTGTAAAAAAATCTTATCACCAACCGGACATTACAGGTTCAGACCACTGCCCGATAGTAATCGAGCTGGATATTTAAAAAAATATTATATTTTTTGTATCTTTTTATTGTGTCAGTGTGTCTTATAATAAATTGTGAAAAATTCAGAAGAGGAAAATTATGGCTGCAACTGAGATATTATCAAAAAAAGTCTTATTGCTTTTTGCAATGTTAGTTTTGTTTACCTTTGCTGGTAATTCATCATATTCTCAAAATGCTGAAGAAAATGATGAAGCTATGGCGCCTCATTTTATATTACTCTCAGAAGATGCAGCAACTGAAAACTTCCCTCTTCTCGGAACTGAAATAAATGCTGATATTGCAGGAGTAATAGCAGACGTTACCGTAATTCAGAAATATAAAAATGACGGAGATACTCCGATAGAAGCAGTTTATATTTTTCCTGCATCTACAAATGCAGCAGTTTATGCAATGAAGATGCAAATAGGCGACAGAACTATTAAAGCAGATATAAAAGAAAAGCAAGAAGCAAAACAAATATATGAAAAAGCAAAGGAAGAGGGCAAATCCGCTTCTTTGCTTGAGCAGCTAAAACCAAACGTTTTTAAAATGAACGTAGCAAATATTCTGCCCGGTGATATTATCGAAGTAGAACTCAAATATTCTGAAATATTAAAACCCGTTAATAAAATATACGAGTTTGTATTTCCCACACTTGTAGCTCCCAGATATAATTCTGAAAATAATGACAGTCTAAAATCTGAAGGCACTCCTCAATATACTGAAAGTCGTGAACCTGCTTATGATTTTGATATCAATATTAATCTCCAAACCGGTATTCCCATAGCAGGACTTGAGTGCATAAGCCATGAAGTTAATATCGAAGAAATAGCTGCAAATTACGCAAATATTGAACTGGATGAATCAGAAAGTAAATCCGGAAATAAAGATTTTATTTTAAAATATAAACTTTCCGGTGATAAAATAGAAACAGGTTTGTTGCTCTCTGAAAACGATGACGAAAAATTCTTCACTCTGATAGTTCAACCACCCGAAAGACCGAAAATTGATGATATACCGCCGCGTGAATACATTTTTCTGATGGATGTGTCAGGCTCTATGCGGGGAAAACCTCTTACAATTTCTAAGAAACTAATGATAAATCTTCTCAAAGGACTTACTTCTCAGGACAGATTTAATATAATTCAGTTTTCCGGCGAATCCAATATACTTGCAAATGAGTCTTTGCCCGTAAATCAGGAGAATATCAAATCAGCCATAGAAACAATAGATAAAACAGATGGCGGAGGCGGGACTGAAATATTAAATGCTCTGAAAAGAATTGATGATATTCCAAAAGAAGAAAATACTTCCAGAAGCGTGATAATCGTAACTGACGGTTTTGTGAACGTAGAAAGAGAAGTTTTTGATTTTATCAGAGACAGATTAAATGAAATGAACGTATTTGCATTTGGTATCGGCAGAAACGTAAACAGATACATAATAGAAGGAATAGCATCAGTCGGCATGGGTGAACCTTCAATCATTACGAATTTTGATGAAGCAAATTACGAGGCGGAAAGATTCAGAAAATATATTTCTGCTCCGGTAATGACTAATATTAAAGCTGAATATCAGGGTTTCTTAACATACGGCACAGAGCCAAAAACCATCCCCGACGTATTTGCCGAGCGTCCTGTAATTATCTATGGAAAATGGGGAAATAATCCTACCGGAAAAATTGTACTGGAAGGATATTCCGGTAAAGAAAAACTCTTCCTTGATATTGATGTAGAAAAATTCGCTACATTTGTTAAGTCCGATGCATTAAAATATTTCTGGGCAAGAAATCACATAAAAAAACTTGCTGATTATGAAAGCGTAATGGGAAGAGAAACCAATAAGAAAGAAATACTCGAAACAGGACTTAAATATAATTTGCTTACTGACTATACTTCTTTTGTAGCGGTTGATTCTGAAGAAAGAACGCAGGACTCATCAGTGCTTATTAATCAGCCTTTGCCTCATCCGTCGGATGGATTTGGTGCAAATATCAGAACTCAATCTGTTCAGGTACTTCGTAGAGTCGGAGTAAAAAGGGATGCAGCAATGTATTCAGGTGGAGCTGCCGTAGATGCTCTTGAGCCGCAATTTGAAAAATCGGATTTGAATAAAAAAGATAACGTATTTACAAAGAATATTCAGAAAATAATTGATAATTTTGAATGCAAAAACAATTTCAATAAAATCATAATATCAGTTTTTGTGGAAATAGCAAAAAACAACGTTATTAAAAGTATTGACGTAATTAGAACTACTCACCCGGATTGTGAAGAAAATGCGATTTCTGCCGTGAGAAAATTTATAGAAGATTATGAAAAAGAAATCAAAAAAGGTCAATATCAGTTCGATATGAATATTGATATTCCTGATGAAATTCAAATTAATTTAAATAATAAAGAATACGAATTAGAAAAAGAAGATGAATATTATTTTGCAGAAATCAAAAAAGGTTTTGGGAAAAAAATTGAACTTGGCGATAATGTGTCCATAGATTATGAAATATACAATTCTCAGATGACGCTTATGGATAGCGGAAAAATCGAATTTATGGCGGGTATCAACGAAGTAACACAGGTAATTGACAAACTCGTAACAGGTGCACAAAAGCAGGCTGAATTTATAATACTAACTGACCCTTATCTGATTTCCGATGCTCAGCCATTTGTTCCTCGCCGAGAATTTTCAGATAATATTATTATAAAATTTAAAATTACGGAATTGATTATTGAATAATTAAGAATAGAAATGTGTTTTAATTTTGCAAATTTTTTGGAAGCTCAGAAGCTGGAAAGTAAGTTCAAAGCTAAATTTCCCGAATATATTAAATATGACCCGGTTTATTACGTAAATGGTTTTTCCAA
>CAZIXJ010000397.1:0-3289 GCA_964542835.1 uncultured Hyphomicrobiales bacterium | reverse complement strand
ATTCATTAAATTGTGGTTTGAAAAATATCAGGATAAGTTTGAAAGCAAAATACTTTTACGTCAGAAAAAATTAAACGATGCCGGACTATTAGAGGCATACAATTACTGGTTAATGAGCGATGGCGACCTTGAAGAATTTAAAATCTGGCTCGAAAATAATTTATCCGATTATGACCGGCTAATTATATGGCTCCAAAAGAATGAACTAATCATAACTTCAATTATTGATATTTTCCCGAAATTATGATAATTCTTAAATTATTTTAATTCATCTTTTAGATATCTTCCAGTGTAGCTCTTTTTAATCTTAACTACATCTTCCGGAGTGCCTGCTGCAATTATTTCTCCGCCTTTGGCACCGCCTTCGGGACCAAGGTCAATTATCCAGTCGGCTGATTTGATTACGTCAAGATTGTGCTCAATTACTACAACTGTATTACCTTTATCAACGAGTTTTCCAAGTAGTTTCAAAAGCATATTTATATCTTCAAAATGCAGTCCTGTAGTAGGTTCGTCCAGAAGGTACATCGTTTTTCCTGTACTTCTTTTGGAGAGTTCAGTGGATAGTTTTACTCTCTGAGCTTCTCCGCCTGACAGAGTAGGAGCCTGCTGCCCGAGTGTAATATATCCCAGACCGACATCATAGATTGTTTGAAGTTTGTGGCGTATTTTGGGCAGTTCGCTGAAAAATTCGAGTGCTTCTTCTACTGTCATATCCAGAACGTCGGCTATGGATTTACCCTTGTATTTCACTTGCAGTGTTTCTCTGTTATATCTTTTACCGCTGCACTGGTCGCATTTTACGTAAACATCGGCAAGAAAATTCATTTCAATCCTTTTAATGCCTGCTCCCTGGCACTCTTCGCATCTTCCGCCTACTACATTGAAAGAAAACCTTCCGGGCTTGTATCCTCGGATTTTTGATTCGGGAAGAATTGAAAACAAATCTCTTATAAGAGTGAATAGTCCTGTATATGTGGCAGGATTAGACCTTGGAGTTCTACCTATGGCAGACTGGTCAATTTCAATAATTTTATCAATGTTTTCCACACCTTCTATGCTTTTGTGTTTGAGAGGTTGCAATTGCGTTCTGTCAGATAACTTTCCCTTGTAAAGTTTTGCCAGTACAGGAAACAATGTATCATTAATAAGTGAACTTTTGCCACTGCCACTCATACCGGTTACGCATACAAATGTGCCGAGAGGCAAATGCAAATCTACATTTTTCAGGTTATTTCCTGATGCACCTTTCAGTATTATTTCTTTTCCGTTTCCTTCTCTTCTTTTTTCGGGTATTTCAATTTTTTTCTTATTCAGAAGATATTGCGCAGTAATTGATTTATCAATATCAGGATTGTGATTTTTCAGTAAATCACCGGGTTTGGAATTTAGAATTATTTCACCACCATGCACACCTGCTTTCGGTCCAATATCAATAAACCTGTCCGACTGCTCAATCATTGCTTTGTCATGCTCTACTACAATTACAGAATTTCCGAGGTCCCGGAGTTTTTTCAGAGATTTTATCAATCTGTCATTATCGTGCTGATGAAGTCCGATACTCGGCTCATCCAGCACATACATAATGCCTACAAGCTGAGAACCGATTTGCGATGCAAGTCTTATCCTTTGGGATTCTCCTCCGCTGAGAGTACGCACGGCTCTTTCGAGAGTAATGTAGCCCAGCCCGACATCCTGCATAAAAGTAAGTCTGGAAATTATTTCTTTTATAATACCTTCGGCAATTTTTTTCTGTCTCGGATTGAGTTTTTTTCTGAAGGCTTTAAAAAACTTAATTGACTGATTTACATCCATTGAAGTAATATCATGTATGTTTTTTTTATCAATCCTGACATTCAGACTTTTTTTATTGAGCCTGCCTCCATTACAAACGTTGCATTTCTGCTCGGTAATAAAACTGCCGAGATGCTTTTTGATGGAATAAGTCGGAGGATTGTTGTAAAGATGCTCAAGCACATTGAATATACCGGCGAATGACTGTGTATATTTTGAGTTACCGCTGCCTTTGAAATTATAATCAATTTCAATTTCTTCTTCAGTGTCACCATACAGCAAATTATTAAGAGTAGTTTCATCGTATTCTTTAAGCGATGTATTCAGATTGATATTATGATGCTCTGCATAGGATTTTACCTGCATCCACAGCCATTTGAATTTCCCTTTTTCAAATGGTTTTACCCCACCGTTGTTAATGGATTTATCCATATCAAGTACATCGTCTGTATTGAATTTCTTCAATATTCCGGTACCACTGCACTTCTTGCAGGCACCATATGTAGTATTGAATGAAAACATATTTGGTGATAACTCATCATAAGCCTTACCGCTTACAGGGCAGGCATAATTTGTGCTGAATCTCTCTTCGTGCCATGTACCGTTATCAATTAAAGATAACACAATTACAGTTCCTTCCGCTTTTTTTAATGCAAGGTCGAGTGATTCTCTTATTCTGTGCTCAAATTCGTGATTTACTACAGTTCTGTCAATTACAATTTCAATATCATGAATTTTATAGCGGCTTAATTTCATTCCTCCATGCAATTGTGTAACGGAACCATCTATTCTGACTTTTGTGAATCCCTGTTTAATAAGTTGTTCGAACAATTCACGATAATGCCCTTTTCTGCCTCTAACCACAGGAGCAAGTATTTGAATTTTTTTATCTTTATTATCATTTAAGATTTGCTCTACTATCTGGTCTTTTGAATATTTTACAACGGGTACATTATGCTCAATGCTGTATTGTGTGCCAATCTTTGCAAAAAGCAGACGGTAATAATCATATATTTCAGTAGTAGTACCTACGGTAGATCTGGGATTGGGAGAAATAGTCTTTTGCTCGATAGAAATAGCAGGAGAGAGTCCTTCTATTTTATCTACTTCGGGTCTTTTATGCATCCCGAGGAATTGCTTTGCATATGGCGAAAGGCACTCCACATACCTTCTCTGACCTTCTGCATAAAGCGTATCGAATGCAATACTGGATTTGCCCGAACCTGAAAGTCCCGTAATTACTACAAATTCATCACGAGGTATTTTCAGACTTACATTTTTTAGATTATGCTCTCTCGCCCCGACTATTGAGATTTCAGTCAGTTCGTTCAATATATCTGTTTTCATTTATTCTTTTCCGCTACATATAAAAATGCATAGACGATTGAAATCAAACTTTAAACAAAAATTTTAAAAATAATTCTGTCACTTAAGAAATTCTCATACCAAGTTGCTTTCAATCGTATAATATATTTCATAAGAACTATATGTTTTC
>CAZIXJ010000396.1:0-3310 GCA_964542835.1 uncultured Hyphomicrobiales bacterium | reverse complement strand
ATAAATTTTTTTTCAAAAAACTTTGATATTAAACGGGGCTGACTAAAAAGTATTAACATTTACAACAAACTGAAATGTCTGTTCTATTTTTAGGCAGTTCAGGCGTCCTCGCCTGAAGATTTCTAAACCTGTGCTGAGCCTGTCGAAGTATCGGAGTTTAGCAATCAGGGTTTCACGCGGGGACGTATGTTCTATCTTTAATAAGCAGTGGGTCCAGACATTCTTGTCTGACTTTGAATAATTAATATCTTTACTTATTAGTCAGCCCCGAAGAATTCTCTTATATTAGCATGTTAATATTACGGCACATTTAATAAAATAATTTTTTATGGGTAATAATTAAAAATATGCCAATATCGAATATATGTCTTAAAAATCATAGCCGATTGAGAAGATATATCTCGGCTTCGACCATTTTTCGTATTCATTTCGCCATGCTATATCAATTTTAAGAGGCATTCCCAAAAAGTAACTTCTGATACCGAAACCTGAACTCATTAAAAGATTAGCAGGTACTTTAGAGTCTTCATTCTCTCTGTATGCTTCAAATGTATCATTCCATGCACCGCCTACATCAAAAAATAATGCTCCCTGCACACCCTGAACAAGAAACGGACCTATAAGAGCAGTAAGAAACGGAAATCTTAATTCCATATTCGAAAGAAAATATTTGTTTCCTCTCGCATCATTCACCGCCCAACCTCTGAGGGGCCACTGAAACGACTCATACATAAAAGCCATATCCACAGGGTCGTTAAATGGAAGTCTGTTATCATTGAAATCACTGTTTATCCAGTTTTCAGTACCTCCGAGATAAAAACTTCTGGCATCGGGTCCTACGCTCAAACCTCCGGCTGCTCTCATTGCAACTGTTACATAATTGCTAACCAATGGCAAGTAATACCTGAAATCTCCACTGAATACCGAAAATTCAGAGCCTGTAGCTCCAAGCTGCGGGGAATATTTTCCTGAAACGTAAAACCTTGTGCCTCTTACGGGACCGTAATATCCAAACATAGTGTTATCATAGACATATCTTAACTCAGGTACCATCAAAAAAGTAGATTGGGTTTCTATGTTCGGATTATCAATATTCTCTTTTGAGAGCCACATCCAGTTAAGATTTGCCTCAAATCTTCTGAATAAACTCATCGGATAGGATGATTTTACGGAACCTCCAAAATCCCTGAATCTGTAAATATCGTAAGTGCTCGTCAGTTCAGTTACATTTCTTACATAAGCAGTTCTGTGATAGCCTGTAAATGAATAATCCACAATATTCGGAAGATAATTATAGGCTACAAAAAACTGACTGTTCTTCAAATCATAAAGCAAATTAGCCTGAGCGAATATCTGATGGTCGCCGAGTTCATCACTGAAGAGCATTTGCGTAACTCCCTGCACTCCATAAAATGTACTGTAACCGGGATTACCGAGAATCAAATCAGGGCTGAAATTGACTTTGTATTCTTTCTCAGCGAAATTTTCTGTTCTGTTAGTATCTTCAGATTCCTGCACAGTTCCAATATTATTATCATTTTTTTGGACATCAGGGTTTGGCTCGATTATATTTTGATTTGAAAAATCAAGTTCGAAATCACCATATCCTGAAAGTTTTACCGGTTCGGATACTTCTTCTTCACTGAAAGAACTAATAAATTTTTGCTTTTCAAGCAATTCTTTTTTATAAGTAGTAAGAGGTAATTCATCCATACCAAGATTAATTTCCAGTGGAAATCTAAGCATAAAAATATCATATCCTGCATTCACCTGTGATGTAAATAGCAATTTACTTCCGTCTTTGGATAATGAAAGCTGAGTAACGGCACTCAAAGAATTTGTAAGAGGTTTGGTGATTCCCGTTGAAATATCTAACTGATAAACGTTACTTATGCCGTTTTTATCAGAGGTAAAAAGAATTTTATTATCACCCGGAGGTACTGCTATCGAAGTTTTATTATTTTCAGGGTCGAAAGTAATTCTTTCTATTTTGTTATCATCCAGACTGATTCTGTAAATATCAGACCGGTAAACATCAATATCCCACATTTCAAAATTATTTTTGTTGAAATTTCCGGAAGTAAACTTTCCTCTGTCGGAAATAAAAAATAATGATTTGGAATCATTCGACCACGCAGGATCCAAATCTGTAAAAATATCACCGGTAACATTATTTAATGTTTTATCTTCGAAATTATAAATATAAATATCACTTTTTTCTTTTTCAGACCCGATAAAAGCAAGCTTTTTTCCATCGGGAGACCAAGTAACAGAAGAGATTTTATTAAATCCCCATTTAAGTTTTTCATAATCACCATCTTCAGCTTCTACTATATAAATAGCATCTTCTCCCCCGGATTTAGCAGAAATAGCGAGTTTATCACCTTTTGGATTCCAAGAGATTCCCGGAGTAAGCAGATTAAGGTCTTCGAAATCTTGCTTCCTCCCGCTGCTTATCAACTTTTCGTCAGAATCTTTATCGTCAAGCTCTCTTACATAAATACCAAAAATCCCGTCGGGAGCTGATATATAAGCCATTTTTTCTGCATTCGGAGAAATTGCCGGAGATGAATTGTAATAATTTCTCTCTTTTTCCCTGTCAGTAATTTGAACAGCAAAGTCCTCTACAGGAGTATATTTTTCGAGATCTGGCCAATACATTTTTTTCATATCCTTTTCCCATTTCTCTGAAAAATCTTCCAAATCCATATTAAAAGATGCTTCAAAAGCAGCGTCAAGGTTTCTCGTTACAAGTAACTTATTCAGAAAATCCCCTACCCTTTCCTTTCCGTACTCCTGAGAAACATACCAGTAAAATGCCTGTCCTCCGCGATATGCAAGGTATCCGTTTAGTCTGTTAAGAGGCGGAAGCTGCTCACTGATAGAAATATCCCTCATAAACATATCAGTTTCTGTATCATATCCGTCTTTGCTTTCATATTCGCAAAGCCCTTCATTTAGCCAGAGCGGAATCATAAAATTTGAACCGGAAGTAACAGCAGACTGAAATGTACCACCGTAAAACATATCATTTACTACTGTATGGACAAGTTCGTGATGTATTACGTGATTAAGAACGGAATAATCTCCCTGAAACGGAACCACTACTCTGTTTTTATACATTTCAGTTACTCCGCCTACGCCTTCGGGCATATAAGCACCAACTACATTAGTCTGCTGAAATTCATTATGAGAATCGTAAACTATGATTGATTTTCTTTCCTGAATATTGAAATTCATAGTTGATTCTATTGATTTAAGTGATTCTTCAGCAGAAATAGCAGTATATTCCGCTATATATTTTGAGCCT
>CAZIXJ010000395.1:0-3312 GCA_964542835.1 uncultured Hyphomicrobiales bacterium | reverse complement strand
AATCATATATTTTCGTAATCTTGGATTTATTAGTTTTTACACAGTCTCGGAGTTTACCGATAAAATCGGCACAGGTGGGAATCAGATATTTTATCTTGTATGTTTGAAAGCAACTTAGTATTACATCACGATTAATCGGGGCAAGGAGGACAAGACGATTCATTGCCCCTTCAATATGCAAATACAGGCTTTTTAAGGAAACTCTAATTAATCGTTGTATGTCTTTTCCAAAAAAAAAGCCCCGCAAACGCGAGGCTAAAATAATATTTGAAAATGACATGAAAAAAAGAAATATTATTCGTCCTGATATTCTGAAAGAGGAGTTTTGATGATTACCTGTACGGTTCTGTTATAAAATCTTCCTTCAGGTAAGTCATTTGTATATAGAGGGTCTTCTTCGCCTACGCCTTCCTGAATCAATGTACCGTATCTTCCTCCGCTTTGGGAATTAATTCCTATTCTTACAGTTTCAGAGCGTCTGTCTGAAAGCCTCTTATTATGGTCGAACATACCAACTACGTCGGTGTGACCGATTACTTCTATGTAAGAAGTAGGTTTTACTCTGGAATATACGTATTCTTTCATAATTCTCTGGTTTACAGGTCCTGCATTATCACTGTCAAACGGGAACAGGATAAGAGAGTATCTCTCTAACGTAGAGTCCTGACCGGTTTCCACTCGTTTTCTTTCGGATGAAACCTGCATTACAGGTATTACTGCTGGTTCGGATTTACATTCGGCTCCGGTCTGCGTAGTAATTACAAGTTGTGCAGTAAATGGCACATCATCAGCAGGATAATCGAAATCAGTATTCATCCAGTCCCATTCTACTCTGTCTTCTTCAAGTCCTATATCAGAGAGTACGTTCCAGCTTGATTCTCCGCGATTGATTTCAATTCTTCTGTCTTTTACGAGATTTTGCTCAATACCGTTATCAAGTACAAATTCCATCATTTCAGGCTGAGGAAATGTAACTGAACCTTTATCGAATACAGGTTTGTATATATCCCAGCTATTTGTAATAAGCTCTACTCTTCTGTTTTCTTCCACACCAATGGAGTCAATTCTTGTGCTTGTAGGGTGTTCAGGCTCTTCTCTTACTATGAGTTCCATTCTGTCTTCACTGATATTCCAAATGTCTCTGAGGTAATTATAAACTACCTGAGCTCTTTCTTGTGATACTTCTTTGTCAGTTTCATAATCACCATCGATAGTACCAACTATTTTGATAGTTTCATCAGGATGCAGATTCATACGGAAGCCGTATATATTCAATATTTCATAATATTTATCAAGTGTACCGCCTCTGATAGTAGTATCAGTAAATGTCCTTGTTTCCGCAGGAGAATTGAAAGTCTGATATCTGTCAGGCAATTCAGCAGAATTATAATCGAAAAATACATAATTAAGTAGTGGATAAAGGTCCCAAGTAAGCACCTCTTCCATTATCAGACCGCGAAAATCAGCAAGTTCGGGATTTGATGCTTTAGCTTTTTTAATATATTCAGCTTCATCCATTTCTGCATTTATTACAGGTGTCTGCCCGAGAGTAAGTTTTACTCTGATTTCATCAGGCTGCTTTGCTTTGGTTGGGTCTTCAGTTTTGCCGGGTCTTTCCACTCTCTGTACAATTTTAGTTTCGCCGTAAACATCATTGGATGCTTCAATTTCAATATTTACAAAATCGGCAGGGTCTTTAGGGTCGCCGTAGTCCGTATTACTTATAATTATTTCAAAATTTTGTTTGTCAGTGGTAAGTTCATCTTCGACTACTCTTCCAGTAAGCGGATTTGTAATCTTAATTTTTGCAGGAATATTTTCCTGAGAGCATTCATCGACAACTTCCCCGATAATATTAACCGCTCTGAAGAAAGTAGGCACAAATGCCATATATACATCAAGGTCACCCTGAGCTTCACCAACATCTTTTCTGCGAGATGAGAAATAAATTACATCGCCTGATGCAGGAAGAGTAATAAACTGGTCATCTTCTTCTGTATTCAGTGGTTCGCCGAGGTTTTCAGGCTTTGACCATGAGTCAGTAACACCGTCATATCTTGTAAGATAAAAATCAAGACCACCGTAATTAGGCTCATGTCCGTCAGATGCAAAGAAAAGTGTTTGATTATCTGCAGCGATAAATGGAGTTACTTCTGCATCTTCGGTATTAATTTCTTCAAGATTAACTGCGGGTTTCCATTCATTTGCTTCATAGTCATAATCGCAATACCATATATCCTGTCTGTCGGGATAATTTTTCCCGTCGCTGTTAGGACCTTTTCTGGTGGATGTAAAATATAGCCTGCTCTGGTCAGGAGCAATGGAAGGCTGCGAATCAAACTGAGCGGAATTGACGTTAGGTCCGAGATTTACAGGTCTTGTCCACTGGTCACCATCGAGAGTAGATTTGTAAATATCGCAACTGCCGAGACCGTCAGGTCTGTTACATGCAGTAAAATATATAGACTGTCGGTCTGCTGCAATAGAAGCAGCTCCCTCATTAAGCTCCGTATTTACGTTCATATACGTAAGCCCTGTGAGAGTATCAAGATTGTATGGTTGCTGAAATACAGTATCTAATCTTTCTTTTTTCTTTGCAACCCAAAAATCATGGGAGTTATTTCCGCTTTCATCTAATTTTGAACCCGGCTTATCGGATACAAAATACAAAGTCCTGCCGTCTGCGGAAATCGTAGGTGCATAGTCCACACCTTCCCAGTTAATTACAGGTCCGAGATTTACAATTTTGATTCTTTGGTTTTGAAGTATTGATTTGTCTTCTCCTTTTTCATCGTCCGCAAGATATGCAATATCCTCTCCCTCTTCAGCAACTGAAGCAGCCATTAAGTATAGCGATTGCTTGTCATCGCAGGTGTTGCAATTTTCTTCTGCATTTACGTTTGCCGTAATAAATACAGAAAAAATAAACAACGCTGTGAATAATGTACATTTTTTTAGCATAAGCTCCTACCAAAATAACATTTAATACAAATTTTTATAAATATCAATTTTTGAAATCGTAATTTAACCTAAATATTTTAAAATGAAAAAACTTTTTTAACATTTCCAAAACAATTTCAAGCTAAATTATGATATTATTGTCAAATTGACAAAAATATTATTAATAATTTATAAATTTTCTATTAAAAAAACTAATATTATTTGAATTTATTTTTTTAGGATTTTCTGCCTTTGGAAATAAAGTATCTGTATTCCAATAAGATATGCCAAGTAGAAATTTTGTAGGATTTTTTGAAATCAGAAACATTATTTAACGGAATTTTGTATTCGAATGCAGGAGATAATATATTC
>CAZIXJ010000394.1:0-3322 GCA_964542835.1 uncultured Hyphomicrobiales bacterium | reverse complement strand
GTGCTACAAAAGCAACAAATTCCAAATTAAAATTTAAAATACTAAAATACGAAAAAAGCAATATAAATATTGCAGATATTAAGAGTGTGAAGTTAATAATATTTTCACGTGATATTGAAATCAAATATGATTCCAGGGTAAGATTTATTGTCATCGGTATAAACATAAAGCTCATTATTTTAAGTATTGGTACTGACTCTGCAAATTTATCCGTAAGAAGTAAAATTATTATTTCATCAGCAAAAATATATACAGGCAAAAACACAACAAAGCTGATTAGTGTGCCGTATGATATTGATTTTGCCAGCTTTGCATAGCTTCTGTCTGAAGAAAATTCCGGGAGAAGTGCATCAAGTATAGCTCCGGGCAGTATTTTGAATATTGATAAAAATCTGAATGCACCGCTGTATATTCCAAGAGCAGACTGAGTACTGAATAAACCCAGAGCCAGCAGCGGTGAGCGAAATTGCATACTGCTCGAAAAATAAAGGATAATTATCCTGATTTGTTTTCTGATAGCAATTTTTACTTTTATTAAACTGCTGAATTTTAGAAAACCGGATAAACTACCCACAGAATTAATTCCGTATGTGTTTTTGGCTACATAATAATAATGTAACCATTTGAATAGTTCAAATATTGAATAAAAAATAAATATTAATATCAAATTATAAAAATAATACAGACATAGTATATTTGTAAGCATCAGTAAAAACGTCCATAATCCCTCAATAAAGGGAATAGGTTTCATATTTTTTTTGCCTTTGAAAAAAGTTTTTAAAGTAATACTTTGCGAGAATATGTAATTATATATAAGTAGCAAAAGCACTGCCGGATAATCTGTAACTAAATAGAGAATAATTGCAGCAGGAATTAAAATAATTAACCAGAGAAGATTTTTTATTTGCTGTATTTCAGCAATATTAATCTTACCGCTTTGATTCATATCTCGCGGAAGGCTATATTCGTAGCCCGCTTCGTGGATTGTTCTTATTATGGTGGCAAGTATAAAAAAGAATGAATATATACCAAGTTCTTCAGGTCCTCTTTCTCTGCCGAAAAGTATTACAAAAACGGCAGTAAGTATGTAAAGCAACCCGTTGGCAGAGAGCAGTGCTGTTAGATTCCTGATAGTCCTGATATTTTTTTTCCCATAATAAATTAATAATTCAACATAAAATTTAATACAAAAATACTCTCTTTTATTCTTTTTGAAAATATAATTATTATTTTTTTTTGTCAAAACAACTCATTTTTCTTAAATTATATTTTTTATTTGAAGAAAAGTTGAATTTTAATATGGGAATTACATGAAAACAGCAAAATTTACTGTAACAAATCTTATTTTACTGATAGCGTTTATGCTACCTTACGGCAATGCAAACGCAGATGGCAACAAACCGTTTACATGGCAGGATGCAATGAAATTCAAAGCTATCAGGTCTCCTGCCATATCATACGACGGAACTTGGGCTGCATGGGAAAATGTCCCTGACAGAGGTGATAAAGAAGCCATTTTTCAGCATACCGAGATTGACACTTTAAATTATTTATTAGAAAGAGGAGACTCTCCTCAAATTTCTTCTGATAATCTTTGGGGAGCGTGTTTTATCGTTCCAAAAGCTATAGAAGAAGAAAATGCCAAATCACCGAATGAACTGCCCAAAAGGAAATTAAACCTCGTTAATCTTATAAACGGAAATATTACTGAATATGAAAATGTAAATAAATTTGAATTTTCAAATGATGCGAAATGGCTTGCTTTTATGCATTATGATGATGAAAACATTAAAAAAGAGGGTGATATCAAGAAGAAGCCGATTGGCTCCAAGCTTGTATTAAAACATCTCGAAACGGGAACTGATATTGATATAGATTTTGTAAATGAATTTGAACTGGATAGTGCTTCCAACTATGTTATTTATAGTGTTTCATCACCTGACGGCAAAAAAGACGGTATTTATTATCGTGATTTAACTCAGAATTTCATTCCCGAAAAGAAAATCGAAGCTAAAGAAAATAAATATTTTGGTAATATTTCTTTCAATACCAAAGTAGATAAAGTTGCATTTATTACTTCAGTACTTGATAAAGAAGGTGAGCCTCAGGATGGAGAAATCAAAGTGTATGATATTTCCGGAGGACTGAAACAAAATGTAACAGATACAACTAATTTTCCTTCATTTCTCTATATTCCTTATAAAAACAACAAAATGGAATGGACACTTGATAATGACAGATTATTTTTCGGATACAAATTTACTTCAGAAAAAGATACAACAGACAAAGATGATATCAAATTTACCGACAGCACTTTCTATAGCCTTGATTCCATAAGAATGAAAAAAGACCTTAAAATGTGGCACTGGGACGACCCGAGAATAGCTCCTCATCAGGAAAAATGGTGGCAGCAAAATAAAGACCGCACTTATAGCGCTGTATATGATTTCGAAAGAGCGAATTACACATTGCTCGGTGATTCTGTAATTACAAGTGTAGCAATAAGTGAAAACGGGCAATATACCATTGGATATGATGATACTAAATATCAGAAGGAAATTATGTATAATGGTTGGTTCTATGACCTTTATTTAATTAATATGATTACAGGACAGGAAACATTACTCGATACAAGACTTGAAGAGCCTGCTCACATTTCTCCCGGCGGTGAATATGTGATTTATTTTAAGGATGATTTCTGGTATATCTACTTTACCGAATCCGAAAACAAGCAGTTACTTACAAAAGAAATTGAAAATATAAATTTCTATGATGAAACATGGGACAGACCTGCCGACCCGCCAAGTTACGGGTTCGGTGGATTCGTAAAAGGTGAAAGAGACGGATTCCTGATTTATGACAGATATGATATCTGGCAGTTTGATGTAAAAACAGACACCGAAGTTGCTAATGCTTTTAACCTGACTGATGCTATCGGCAGGGAAAATGAAATTACTTTCAGACCAATCAGACTTGACAGAGAAAGAAAGTATTACAGCAGCAATGATACGCTCCTCATATCAGCTTTTCATAATGATAAAAAATGGCGTGGAATTTACGAAATGCAAATTTCAGTAATAGGACCACTACAAAAAATAAAAGAAGAAGGATACACTTATAATGCAATCAGACAATCCCGTAATAAAGAAAAAGTATTAATTACAAAACAGAATTTTTCAGTATATCCTGATATTTGGATTTCTAATATGGAGATTGATACTCTAATACAGGTTTCTCATCTCGGCAAGCAAACCGATGAGTTTTTGTGGGGATATACTGAAGTAATTGACTGGCAATCTGAGCGTGGAGACTCACTACAGGG
>CAZIXJ010000393.1:2127-3344 GCA_964542835.1 uncultured Hyphomicrobiales bacterium | reverse complement strand
GCCCGGCATAGGGAATCCAAGCACACGAGCATCAGAAGAAATTACACGCGGATTGAAATTATAATCTTTCAAGCCTTCAGTGAGAGTTTCTTCGATTTTTCTTACTTTTGATACATCCACATCCAGCAAATATCCTGTGCCTTTTAATGCGTGAGCCAGTGAACGTACATCAGGCTGTGAAGTACCGCTGGCAACAGGTGCAATAGCAGGGTCCACTCCATCTACTCCGCCTTCAATACCTGCCATATAGCAAGCTACAGCCATACTTGCTGTATCGTGAGTGTGGAGCCAGAGCGGCATTTCAGGAGGCATTATCTTCTTAAGCCCTTTAGCAGTATCATAGATAGTTCTCGGGTCGGTTGTACCCGATGCATCTTTCAGTGCAATGCTGTCCACGTGAATATCAGCTTCAAGTATTTGTTTGCCAATATTAATATAAAATTCTGCGGTATGCACTTTATCAGATTTGAAAGGCAGTCCCATAAGAGCAATTACTGCCTGATGATGCATGCCGGCATCTACGATAGGCTTGCCGGTGCTTACGAGATTTCTTACGTCGTTCATATAGTCGAAATTTCTGTCCCAGGTTGTGCCTGCTGCTTTCATCAACTTAGCCTGCAATTTGAGACCTTCTATGGATTGTGTAGTTAATGTTACTCCTGATACACTCCTTGTTAAAATTTGTAAATCTGCTTCAGGTCCGACAGTTTTTCTTATTTGGCGCATATCTTCGAAAGGATTTTCTCTAAGATAAAAAAGTGGGGCCTGATATCTTGCTCCGCCACCAAATTCAAAATGCTTGAATCCGGCTTCTACCGAAGCTTCCAGTGCAGGCAAAAAGTCGTTTAATCTTACTTTTCCACCGAAAATACTTTGAAAACCATCTCTAAAAGTCGTGAACATTACACGAATTTTTTTTGGATTTTTAGAATAAATCATTTTACCTCCTCAATGTGAGTAATTTTGCTATTTGGATATAAATTGCTAACCGTTCCGGAAATTGCCGCAAGAATCGGATCATATTCAGATTCTTCCGACTGATATGGAAAGACTTTGTTAATTATTGTTATTATTACTGATAATACAGTCAATAAAACAAAAACAGCCAAAAACGCTGTTACGCTGATTGCTAATAGATTTGGGTCATTCACAGTTCACCTTTATGTTAATTGAGCAATTTTTTTCTTAATTCAAGTATGTTTTTTCCTTTAGAATTT
>CAZIXJ010000393.1:0-2117 GCA_964542835.1 uncultured Hyphomicrobiales bacterium | reverse complement strand
TCTGCGGGAAAATAATAGATTTCATCTATTACACTTCTGATAATATGTATTCCGAGTCCACCTCTTGTAAGGCTTTTTATATGTTCTTCCAAATCAGGAAGTTTGGCTTGTGAAAGGTCAAACGGCTTGCCTTCATCATAGATTCTGATAATTATCTCGTTTTTTGAATTTGTCAGTTCGAGATTAATGGGCTTTGCCTTATTATCTTTATGAGCATATTTTATTATGTTTGTACAGGCTTCATCAACTGCAAGAGCGATACTGAATATTTCTTTTTCAGAGATTATATTATTTGAAATTTTATCATAGATAAAACTTCTTATCTTATCAAGCTCAGATAATTTGCTTTGTATAGTTATTTTGTAAAAATCATTCATTAATTATCTTCTCAACTACTAAATTTTTTTAAAGCCAGTTCATTACTATTTTCGATGTCAAACAGCATTGGAAACCCAAGCAAATCAAATACAGAAAACACCTGTTCTTTCATACAGCTAAATTTGATATCGCCCTCATTATCTCTTATTTCTTCGACAAATTCCATAAATACTCCCAAGCCCGCAGAACTGATATACTCAAGTTCAGAAAAATCAAATATGATTTTATATTTGTTTTGTTTTATTATTTCCTGAATAAAATCTTCTAGCAGCGAAGCAGTATGTGCATCAAGATAACCTTTCAGACTAATAATCTCTATGTCCTTTTCGTTAGAAGAATCAAGTATTAATTTCTCATTTTGAGACATTAGTTTATTCCTTTAAAAAACTTTTACGATATGTGCAAATCAAATAACAAATATTTACAAATCAAATATATGAATTATTTTCCATTAAAACAAATAGCAATTGCAGTCATATCATCATGCTGTTCTGTTTCCCTTGAAAACTCAAACAAACTGTCGGTAAGATTATTTATAAGCAATTTACTGTCGCACTCAGAATCCTTTAGAAGCTGTTTTAAATATTCATAACCATATTCCTGTTTATTTTTATTTCTCAGTTCATTTATACCATCTGTAATCATCAGGCAAATATCACCGGTAGCCATATTTATAGTAATTTCGTCAATGTTTCTATCAAAAAAATCAGGAGAGACCAGACCAATGCCTATACCTCGGGGAATGTAATCTTTTACTTCATCTTTTTGCTTTATAATGAACGGCATATGCCCGGCACGTGCAAGTGTGATTTTACCGGATGAATTATCGAGAGATACACAACTCATCGTAATATACATTTTCTTATCCATCTGCCTGTATAGGGTTTTGTTAATTAATTTCAGCACTTCCGATGGTGAACTCTTCAGTCCGTCTATCGAAAGCACAATTCCTTTTAGCTGAGCCATATAGAATGATGCACTCAGGCCTTTTCCAGATACATCGGCTATTAAAAAGCAGTAATTGCCATTTGCCAGCTTGATTACGTCGTAATAATCTCCTCCTACTTCTGTAGCTGGATATGAAAAAGCATCAATATTATAATTTTCAGTATCCGGCAATTTATGTGGAAGCAACTCTTTTTGAATATTATGTGCTAAAAGCAGTTCATTCTTGTATTTTTGTTTTTCAAGCGAATCCTGCATTAGTCTGTTGTTTTCAAGAGCAAGCCTAAGATTATCACTAAATACTGATAAAACATCCATATCGTCCTGGTCAAGTCCGAATTCTTCTTCGTTGATTACTACGAGAGTGCCTATTCTCATCATTCCCGAGTAAACGGGAACAGCCATTAGTGAATTGGCATTTGGTATGTAATTTTTGAAAAGGAAAAATTCTTTATGCTCATCTACCGACTGTACAAGATAAGGCTCACTAAGTCGAGTAAGAAGAGTATGACAAATTTTGTTTTCGTGAAGGTTTCTGATTATTGATTCATCTATGTTTTTGTAAGCAATCATATCAGGCATAAGTCTGTCATCGTAAATCTCGGTCCACGCTATTACAGAATCAGTAGTATTGAATGCAAGGTCGGTCATTAAATTGATGATTTCATTTCTGTCTTTATCTACTGATTCATTGATGAATTTAGTTAAAAAAGCTACGGAATTAAGTTCATTTGTTTTCTTATTTACTTTATTATCATAAGAAACAGAAGAAATGGAAAGAATAAAAATTCTGA
>CAZIXJ010000392.1:0-3352 GCA_964542835.1 uncultured Hyphomicrobiales bacterium | reverse complement strand
ATTAAATTCTTTGCACTTATAGCTCACTCCATTGTTGCTTATCTATTACAAATAAGAGCTTATGCTTTTTTATTTACATCTAAGTAAGCTCTTGATATTCTATGAAAGAACAGAATTAATATTTTCCAAACTGAATCCTCTGTTAATAAGTCTCGACTTTTTCTTCTGTATAGAAATATCCTGAAATCTGAAATCATCCTCGAGCAATTCTCCAATCATTTTTTGCTCATCATCATCCGTTATCAATTCATAAGTAATTCTTTTTGCCAAATCTAAATCAACTCCATTTTCGTACAATTTATTAATAATTTTATTTCTGCCGGCTTTTTTCTTAAGCAAAAAATCATTCAAGTATTTTCTTGCATACTCTTCATCATTAAGCTGCTCAAATTCATAAAGAAAGTCAATGCATATCTCAATAATCTTATCATCATATCCCAGTTTATCTAATTTTTGCCTTACTTTTTTTTCACTTCTCGGAGCATATGATGCAAATTCATAAGCTGATTTTTTAGCAATCATCAGATTATTTTCATTCAAAATCTCTGTAAATTCTTCCTCACTGAATCTACGCCCCTTTTCAATTCTGTATTTATAAATCAAATCATTATTTATTTTATATTCATCCTCTTCCGTATTTACAATACAGAAAGGCTTGGTTTTCATCATTTTTACACGATTAATAATAATATTATCCATATTACCAACTATAAAAAAACTGTATAAATATTTCAGTAACGAAACAATTATACAGTTCTTATTTTGAATTTATTTCTAATGTTATTAATATCTGTAAGTAACCTGCATTCCTACAGTAAGCGGATTCAGAGTGTATTTATACAGAGTGCCTTCATTTAGCCCTGTTTCTATGGACTGAGAAGTACCGTAATTAGTTCTTACATAAGTAACGTCTGTCCATTTGAATACGGCATCTACTCTTACATTTTTTGCAAGGAAGATTCCCGCGCCAAGAGATACGTTATTCAAAGTTGCTCCCGGAACGTCAGCTACATAAGGTGAAGTAATTGATGTAAATCCTGCTCTTGCCACCACAGGCATAAGAGGAATTTTATACTCTGCTCCAAATCCCCATTTGGTCTGACCAACAAGATTTCTTACTATATCTTTGTTCAAATCAAGTATAGATTGCTGAGCATCAGAAAACTCAAGCTGAGTTACGTCGGTATATTCAATTCCTGCAGCAAAAGTAAGCCCCATGGAATGAAGTGAAATACCTGCTTTATAAACGAAAGGTTTTGTTAGGTTATATGAGTTTTCGCCTTCTAAAGGGTCGTAAGGATTTGGCTGCCATCCGTCATCGAAGCGTGACTCAGCATACTGAGAAAAGACTTCGCTTACGTTATAAAATGTAGGAAAATCTATTCCTGCATTTACTCTCATAAAATCACCAAAAGTACCCATCAAACCAACTGAACCTGAAATTCCCGATACATTCTGTTCCAGAATTTCAGTCAATGTAAATGAGTGAAAAGCAGGCTCTTCAAAAGATACATTATTCTCTGAAGTATAATAATTATTAATGTCTGTCTCGGTATATTCTTTATTAAATGTATAATTGCCCCAAACGCCTTTTATGCTTAGTCCCAGAGCAAAATTTTCATTAAGCTGCATACCGAATCCACCTGATATATTGTGAAGTCCGCCCCCTTCCTGTATCATAGCAGTCTGCTGCAGACTGTCATTAAAAGGAGTAATCAATTCTTCATTGGCAAGAAACAGATGATAAGCCATATTGTCAAGTATTTCCTGATTATTCATTCTTCCCCGTTCTGAAACAAATCCTATAAAGGAATTGTTGGGATTGAATGCATCAAAATCATAGTTATTTGCAAAATTATGGTCGAGAGTATAATTAATTGCTACTGAAGCATTTCCGCTTGAAGTTGCAAACGGAGCAACAAATCCGAAATGTGAAATATAAGCGTCATTAGTGGATAACTCTATTTCGTTATTTAATAGTTCAGCAAGAGTTTTATTTCTGTCAAATCCAAGACCGAAAGAAATTTCACTTTTATCTATAAGCGACAATCCGGCAGGATTAAAATAAAGTGCAGAAATATCATCTGCAATACCATTATAAGCTACTCCCAGACCTGCAGCCCTTGCCGAAATCATTCCGTTGGTCTGAGCATATCTGAGAGCATCTTCTATATATTGTGCTTTCAAACTATGAAAGCTAAAAAATAATATCAGCAAAAATACTATCTTTTTCATTTTTTATTTTCCTTTATCTTCTTTTTGATCTTGAACTTGATGAACTTCCTGAACTTTTCGATGAACTGCTTCTTCCTGAACTTCTGCTGCTACTTGAAGGAGTAGAGTATGAACTTCTTGAAGAAGAACGTGATGAACTTCGGGTAGAAGTAGAATTGCTCCTTGAGCTGCCTGAAGCAGGTCTTGCTGATTGAGTTCTTCGTGTAGAAGTGCTTCTTGTAGATGTAGCACGAGGAGTAGAAGTCCTCGGAGCAGTATTTACTCTTGTGCTGCTGTTTTCTTCGCTGACAGAATTACTTCTCGTAGATGTAGTTCTTACCGGGCTTCTTTGTGTAGCACTTCCTGCTCTGATACTCTGAGGTTCATTGCTGCCACGCACGGCAGAACGCTCTCTCGAAGGCGACCTTCCGCTTCTTAGCTGTACATCATCATAATTGCCGTAAGTACCTCTCGAAGGACCAAAACTTCTCGTGGTCTTGTTTCTCTGAGGCTCTACGTAAACGGGATGATTGTTCCAGCTTCGATTATAATATCTGTTATAATAAACCCAGTCATGATGCCTGTGATTGTGATAATAATACGGATAGCTGTGATAATAGTAGTAATCCCAGTCTCTCCAGTAGTATCCGTTATATCTCGAGCCATAATATACACTTACGCCTACATAATCATTTATGTAAGGGTCGTAGTAATAATTGCTCCAAGGCACAAATGGTCTTGCACGATATGGATTATAATAATCATAATATACAAATGATCTGTTTACTGCTACAGGATTTGCAGAAGCTGCTCCGCCTGCATTATAATCATAATAGTCATCCTGTCCGGCTGCATCAGAATAATCAATATTATCTGATTGAGCCTTTTTTTCTACCTTTGGTGAGTTGCTGTAACCAAAATAATCATTATCTTCGGCAGTATTCATAGTAGAGCAACTACTTGCAAAAAGTACCGCCAATAATGCTACACTCAGATTTAATGCTAACTTTTTCATTTTATGTCCCTCCCAAGGGTTTATATCAATATGTCAAATTTCTAATCGTATTATAACAAATTTTAATCATAAATCAAAATTAATTATATATTGTATTATATTTTCTTGTTTATCTTGAAAATC
>CAZIXJ010000391.1:0-3357 GCA_964542835.1 uncultured Hyphomicrobiales bacterium | reverse complement strand
ATAATGAAATAAAAAATCTTGACGCAGGCTCTTGGTTTTCTGATGCATTTTCAGACCAAAAAATTCCGCATTTGAATGAAGTGATAGATGTATTGGAAAACAAAGCATACTTGCTTCTTGAAATAAAAAGTTACAAACATAAAAATTTTATTGAAAAGTTCAAATATATTTATGATTTGATTAAAAAACGTAATTACCTGAATAATACATTATTTGCCTCAATTGATTACGAGATGCTTCACAAAATTAAGATAAAAGATGAACAAATTAATACTGCTGCAATTAAAATTCCAGGTTATAATGTCAATCCTGTCGAATTATTCAGAGCAATAAAAAATGATGTTTTTATCTGTGCTGCAGAAGAATTTGATGATAAACTTAATGAAATTATTACTGAGAATAATATTTTTGCCGGTGTTTACGGTGTTGATACTCCTGAAATATTAAATAGCATAAAAAAGTATAATATAAAAGCAATGGGAACGAATTATCCGGGAATGGTAAAAAAAGAGCTGAATTTATGATATTTCAAAATGATTTTTAGTAGTTCTGTAAACCGTGCCTCTGAAAATTCCGATAAGTTCGTTGTTTTCTTTGTAAACAGAGACATCAAATATCCCGGTTTTTCTTGTTAGGCTAATTGCTTTTGCTTCTGCAATCAAAACATCATTTTCTTTTGCTGATGCAGGATAATTCATTGTTGTATTAAGAGAAACTGAAATTATATTAGTGGAATTCGAAGCAAATGCAAATGCAGAATCAGCAAAACTATAAGAAACTCCACCATGAAGCAAGCCAAATCCATTAAGCATATCTCCTCTCACATGCATTTTTAATTTACAGTAACCCTCTGTTACTTTAAGCACTTCTATACCTAACCATTTGCTAAAAGCATCATTTGAAAGCATTTTATCTACAATTTTTTCAGGCAACGCCATTTATATACCACTAAATATTAAATTAGCAGAAACGAAATTTTTGGCTATTTATTTGTATTATCTGTAATTTCTGCGAAATTCCCTTACATATTTCATATGTTCAGTATGAGTTTTTGCAAAATTGTGTTTGCCGGTTCCGTCTCCGACTGCCACCATATACAAATAATCGTGCTTTGCAGGATTTAGTGAGGCTTCAATTGATTTTATGCCGGGACAATTAATCGGAGCAGGAGGCAATCCCGGATATTTATAAGTATTGTAAGGATTATCAATTTCCAAATCCTTATAGAGCACTCTTCGCTTCTCACCCATTGCAAACTGAACAGTAGGGTCAGCCTGCAAAAGCATATCTTTTTTCAATCTGTTGAAATACAAACCGCTTACTATAGGTTTTTCTGTAGGGATATCAGCCTCTGCTTCTACAATAGAAGCCATAGTCAGAATTTGATGCTTAGAGTAATCTGTTTTTGATTCATTAATTAAATCATTCCATACTTTTGAATGATAATCCAGCAGTTCATCAATTAATTCTCTTTCAGTGATATTTGCAAAGAAAATATAAGTATCGGGTAAAAAATAACCTTCAGGATTTTGTGCAGGAATTCCCCTGCTTTTTAGAAGAGAATCGGAATGACACAAACTCAAAAATTTCCTTGTATTGATTTCAAGTTTATCTTCAATAATATCTGCAAATTTTTTGTAAGAAATTCCTTCAGGGAATGTTACTTTTATTCTGTACAAACTTTTGGAATCAAAAAGTAATTTTAATAATTCAAACTGAGAAATATTATCAGGAAATTTGTATGGACCGTGATAGATATGGAGGTTATTGGTTTCAGAATAAAATCTGGCAACTAATTTGAAAAGCAGGTAAGGCTCCAACTGATTATTATTATTGAGAATCTTTACCGCTCCGCTAACAGAGGTATTTTTTGGAATATTCACTATAAGGCTGTCCTTATAAGTTACTTGTTTTTCAAGCTGATGCTCGACATAAAACTTCCCTGCAATTGCAAATACAATTAAGGAAATTATCATTACTAAAATTATTTTTATAAAAGTTTTCATCAAAATATTAAATTTAAAAATAAAACAATATTAAATATAATTATAAAAATTGAAATTTCAATGATATTTATTCGTTATATTACTACAAAGCAATATTGTTAAAATAATATAATGAGGATTAACTAATGGGAATCAAAGTTTATTTTCCCGGCAAAAAGAAAGTATATGCCGATGTAGGAGATTTCACAATAGAAACAGACCAGCATCCGAGAGGTGGCGGTGAAGGCAGCGCACCTGAGCCATTTACTTATTTTCTTGCATCTATAGCTACTTGTGGCGGAATATTCGTAAAAAGCTTTTGCGACAGCAGAAATATTCCTGCTGACGATATTGAATTAGAGCAAAATCTCAAATTCGACCCGATAAAACAAAAAATCAGTCAGATTCAAATAGATATAAAAGTACCTGATACTTTTCCTCAGAAATACTACGATGCTTTAGTGAGAGCCGTTGACCAGTGTTCTGTAAAAAGAATGATGTTCGACCCGCCTGAATTTGACGTAAAAACAGTAGTAAAAGAGTAAAGTAATTAATATCTAAATAGAATAGCCCTGAAGAATTTACTTTTCAGGGCTAAATTTATTTTTCAAGACTTCCAATGCTGAATTGTAACCAATTTCAAATATTTCATCCACATAAGAATTGTCTAAAATATTATATTTTGTTAATTCTTTTGGTTCAATTAAAATATCAACTTTTTTCTTGTTCTCTATCACACTCTTATTTACGCTTGTATGAAAAACACGCTGAATAATATCTGTTTTTTTCTCGAAATTATCTTTATAAACCAGATAATTTGTATTAACTGCAATAATTGTTTCAGCTTTATTTAACACCGGAGAAACAGGAAAATTATCCAGCAATCCCCCATCCACGTATGTAATTCCATCAATTATCTGAGGTTTGAATAAAACAGGAATACTGGAACTTGCAACCACTCTGTCATTTATTTCTCCGGAATTAAAATAAACTACTTTTATATTATTTAGATCAACCGCAGCGCAGGTAAAGTCAATTTGCAAATCTTCAATTTTTTTTGCTTTCAATTCACTTAAAATATTTGTTTTTAAATTTTTTAGATTAAAAAATCCATTTGACGGAATATCTAAAGCAGAAAGATCAAATAAATCCTTATCTTTGAATAAATCAAAAATATCATCAGGTTTCATACCATCAGCATAGAAAACTCCTGCAATAGCTCCGGCGCTGACCCCTGAAATAGCATCAATTTTAATTCCAAGCTCATCAAATGCTTTAAGTACACCAATATGGGCAATCCCCCTTGTACCACCTCCACTCAGTACTAAAGCTGTTTTTTGCTTACTCATAATCAATTCTCTTAAAATTAAAT
>CAZIXJ010000390.1:0-3379 GCA_964542835.1 uncultured Hyphomicrobiales bacterium | reverse complement strand
ATAAGCTCCCAATTCGGGAACATTGTATTTGGGATCGCTTTTCAAATTCCCGCCAGGCGGTATCATTACCCGCCTCCCGGTCGCAACGGGCAAAGGATACACGTTAATTTATTTGGGATAAACCACGAAACACACAAAATACACGAAAAAAAGAAAAATACGAAAAAAACTTTTTGGGGAACCACGAATAACATGAATGGCGCTTGGGGCTTGGGGCTTGGTCATGTGTCGTTTATTTGAAGAGAAAAGATTTGACCGATGCGATCATTCGGTTCAGCTCGGTTTGGTTGTGTATTAAAAGGTTGTGTTGCCAGATGGTGCAAGTGTCCTTTGCGCAACACTGGGCTAAAGCTTTTCCAATGTCTTCAAAATGCTTTCCCATGGCGGTTTTGAGATGTTCCGGGTCGGAGAATGACCCGAAAACGAATGTTCTGTCCTTCAGGTTCGGCGGGATTTGATTTTGTATGAAATCGAGTCGCTCCTCTGCCTTTCCGTCAAAGTCGATGACCATGAGAACCCGTCTTTGGGGGTATTTGGGCATTTCGTAATACTGCTCGTTTTTAAAGGCGTCCACAACTTTCAGCCACCCGCCGGGGGGCGGCAAAATTTGAATAGCTCGGACGTTCAGGGCGGGATTTAGGATGAATCCGTTGGCAACCTGACGGTTGGCGTCGTCTTCCGGCAGTACCAGGATGTGGGGTTTGTATTTATTCGAGCTCATTTTCTATATCCCCGCGAATCAGGGTGTCAATCAGGTCGCCTTTTATGGAAAGATCTTTGACAAACCTGGCCGATGTCGGTTCGAGATGGCTTTTCCGGTCGAGGACCAGGGTGTTTTCGTTGGAGAATTTGCGGATGGCTTCGGGGTTGTGGGAGGTGACGAGGATCTGGCCTTTGTTGACGAACGAGCGCCGCAGGGCCACGACGAAATGCCCGACTTCGGACAGGGAGAGGTGGTGGTCGGGTTCGTCCCAGAAGCAGAGCAAGGGGCCGTAGTATTCGTTGGCGGCCAGAACGACGGCACAGAGGAAGAAACATTTCTCTCCGTCGGAAAGGTCTCTGAATGAGATGCTAAAATCGTCGTTTTCTTTTGAAAATCGGACCTTCATACTCTTGGCGTCTTTGCCGACGGCTTCGTTCATAAAATCTTTTAGGTCCGGCATGACTTGCTTGAGGTATTTTTCAATGGATGTGTACGCGGCGGGATAGCGGCTCAGCAAGCCGGTAAACCATTCGGAAAAATTGGAACCGTCGCGGTTGGGCGTCAGAGTTTCGCCGGTTGCCTCGCCGGTCATCCATTGGGGGATGGGCGATAGAATGATGGCGCGGGAAAGCCAGGTCTTAAAAATGAACAACGGGTCTGTTTCGGCTTGCTCCTGGATGAGCGGGAGGGCGACGATACCCTGTTCCAGCATGAACCGGGAGTCTTGACTTTGAGAACCATCATGTAAAACGGCTTGTGCTTCCTTCCTGGAATAGATGGGATTTCCTTCCATGGACAACCTTTCCTCAAAAACGCAAATCTTTTTGAAGCGCTTTGACGGCAAGAATTCCTTCAGGGTCAGTGCGAGGGTGTATTGATATAACTTTTCTTCGATCAACACCTCAATTTCAAAGCGTATAGGAACATCGGACCGGCCGTGGGCAAAGTCTTTCGGTTGGACAAGACGCGCCACTTCGTCTTGGCCGCGTGCGATGCTTTGAAGAATTTCCAGGGCGTCAACAAGGGTGGATTTGCCCGCGCCGTTTTTTCCGATCAGGAGAAGGGATGGCGTGTCCTTCAGGGTTAATTCAAAATTTTCAAAGCATCTGAAATTATGGATGTAGAGTCTTTGCAGCATGGAAAAACCCATCCTTTCTAAGGTTTATAACCACGATCCAAGCTTGAATCGCTTTCCTTACCAAACGCTTTCCAGACCTTCAACCGGCTTCGGATTCCCGGCTTATTCGTGTCATTCGTGGTTTAATCCATTGTCGTTGGATAAACCACGAAACACACAAAATACACGAAAAAAGAAAAATACGAAAAAACTTTTTGGGGAACCGCGAATAGCACGAATGGGGATCTTGGATACACGGCCAGGCCATGATCATCGTTTGGGCCATTCGTATCACCCGGCTCATCAAACCCCTCCCCCCGGCCCCCTCCCCTAAAGGAGAGGGGGTGACGCCAATTGTCCTATCCTTCTGATATAATGGCACAATCATTCCCCCCCTTCCTTTTAGGGAAGGGGGGATAGGGGGGTTAGGTCCGGACGCGGTGTGGCCGACATGATGATCAAGCCCCGCTTTTCAAATTCCCGCCAAGCGGTATCATAATCCGCCTCGCGGTCGCAACGGTCAAAGGGCGCATGGTAAACGATGGTCCGCTCATGAGGACCCCCCGGGAGAGTGTCGTCGGTGATGACCCGCTCGACCGTGCCGGAGGTCATGCCCTTGATCTCGTTCCATTCGGAGCGGGAAAACCCCACGCCGGGGAGCCCCTTGTTGGGAGTAAAGACGATCCGGCCCGCCTGGTCATACCAGGTGTCGGATTCGTATTGACGAAGGACCGGGAATTGGACCCGGTAGATGGTTTTGAGCTCGTCAAGGCTGAGACCGAGAGCCATCGCCGCGAGGACGTCGATTTCCACCAGAGCCTGGCGTCGAGCATAGTCGGTCCGGAGGGCGCAGTGACGATTCCACTTTGGGGTCAGGTTGGCAAAATGAGCATTTGGCAAGCGGATATCGCGCTTTGCCCAAGCATTTTTCTTAAAAGAATCTTCCCAACGTTCTTCCCAAAGCCTTGAATAATGGCTACTTAGACAAATCAATGATATTAAGCGGACAGTCATTTCGATTGAGATCTCCATCAACGGAAATTGACGAAGAATTGATTCATACAGATCCCCTCTGCCTGTTGTTTTGATAAAAAAATCGTATGGAAGCGAAATGCATTGAGCTGAAAATGCCAATAATGTTTTATTATCTCGAAAGGTTGTTGAAATGACGGGGTTTATATGTGCCGGATAAGGAGGGAATATTGTAGAAATAAGGGTTCTTTCACCAGATTGGCTTAATTGCCGCCTGCAAAACAAACGATAGAATTCCGTTACCGGCTTCTTATCCCCCCACGGCACTCTCGGTGTTCGTCTCGCATATTCATCCGCCCCGCAATCCGGTACGTAATTGGTTCTGGGAAGATAGTCGTCCGGCAACTCAGTCAGATCAATCACGTCATAGTGGGAATTCAGGGTACAAACTCGACGGGGAGTTTTGTTGAATGGATTGCCAACGAAAAAATGAGGGCCGGAAAGAATCCAATGCTCCGGCGATTTTGGGAAAGTCGTTTCACGGCGGATGGTTCCGTCCCTCTTTACGGCATTGGTTTCATCCCACA
>CAZIXJ010000389.1:0-3386 GCA_964542835.1 uncultured Hyphomicrobiales bacterium | reverse complement strand
TAAACCCCGAGTTAAAACTCGGGGCAATTGATGTTCATTTCTCCCTTTTTTTAAAAGGGAGAAGTTTTTCACAAGAAAAAGCCAGGAAAACACATGATTTCTCTTTGTAGAGACGAGGCGGTGCCTCGTCTTTGTGGCAGATGTTCTTTGAAAAAGCAACACTCCACCCCGTCATTGCTACGCAATTCCACCCCTTGCTTGCATCCCGATTTGTCGGGGCAAGAGGGGAATTGTGGAAAATGAGTGTAGTGGCAGACCTGTGTGTCTGCCCATATCAGGGCGAACACATGGGTTCGCCCCTACAAGAAAAAAAATCCTCTACTGCTTCGCAGAACCTCCTTTTAAAAAAAATGAGGGAAAAAATGAGGAGAAGCCGGAAAAATTTGCTCATTTCCTGAAAGCTCCGATAAATCAGAATGTTTGCAGAGGTGGCTTGACTGACTGCTTATAGTTAGTCAAGCAATTAATTTTTCAACATCAGACAAGAATATCTGACCTACTGCTTATTGTAGATAGAACGTGTGTCCCCGCCTGTTCTTGCTTTCAGGCGAGGACGCCTGAACTACCTAAAAGTAGAACAGACATTACAGTCTGTTGTAAATGATAATACTTTTTAGTCAGCCCCACCTTTTTTTTAATCATATTTTTGGTAGCGGTTGCGGATTAACTACAACATCTTCTGAAATTGTTGTAAAAAAAGTCCGACATCTTTAAAAAAGGTGCCGGACATATTATTCGAAATAATTTACTAAAAAAATTAATAGCTTGTGGAATCAAGCTTTACTTTTCCTCTGAATATCCAGTAAATGGCAGCAGTATATGCAATTACAAACGGCATGCCAATTAATGCCATCGTAAACATTATTTCTAATGTTTTTCTTGATGATGCAGCATTATAAAGTGTAAGGCTCAGTTCCGGTGCAATATTAGATGGCACTATATTTGGGAAAAGCCCGATAGAAAACAAAGCAAGCAACAATACAATACTAATACACGAAGATAAAAATGCTCTGAATTCTCTTCCGTGATATATTTCTCTCGGTATGTTCGCTATAGCGAGCATATTAATTAATGCCACGATAAATAATGCCGGATTATTTTTAAAAGGCTCTATCATTTCGGGCACGTAAATAAGAGTGGTCATTGTAGTAGTTACGTATGTAATTACAAAAAAGATTATTGTATTATTTACCCATCCTTTTATTTTTTCCTGAAGTTCGCCTTCGGTTTTCATTACAAGATAAATTGCACCGTGCATCATAAATAATGCTACGGTAGTAATCCCTACAAGTATTGCATATGGATTGAGAAGCTCTAATAAGGAAATGCGAATATCCTGACTTCCGTCCACCGGCAATCCTATTATTACATTGCCAAGTGCAGTACCCATAAGCAAAGCTATAAGAATACTTGATATGCTAAATGCAACATCCCAGCTTTGTCTCCACTTTTTTGATTCTTTCTTGCTTCTGAACTCAATTGCTACTGCTCTGAAAATAATACCAAAAAGCAGCAGCATAAATGCAGTGTAAAATCCTGAAAATATTGATGCATATACTATAGGAAATGCAGCAAATAGTGCACCACCGCCCGTTACAAGCCACACTTCGTTTCCGTCCCAAACGGGACCAATGGAATTGATGGCAAGTCTTCTTTCGGTATCTCCTTTAATAAATAAATGAAGAGCGCCTACCCCCAGATCAAAACCATCCAAAATAGCATAACCTGTAAGCAATACTCCTACAAGAATAAACCACGTTATATTCAGATCCAATCCTTCATACATAATGATTCTCCAGATTTGTTAATAATTTATGATAATATTGGTTTTTGCTGTTGGTAAGATGATTCTATTTCTTCAGGTACTTCAGGTCCTGTTTTAATTTTTCTGTCAAGTAAGAAAATAAACAGGAAGAAAAGCAGAGCATATATAGCAGCAAATAATATTAATGAAAATAGCACTTGCCCGCTATCCAGCACAGGAGAGAATGCATCTTTGGTTTTTAAAATATTATATACTATCCAGGGTTGTCTTCCGATTTCGGCAGACATCCAGCCGAGTTGATTGGCAAGATGAGGTAATACAACTCCTATTACAAGTATCCGGAGGAACCATTTTTTGTTATCTATACTGCCTTTATAATATATCCATACTCCAACAATACTAAGCAAAATAAAGAACATTCCCAGAGCGACCATCAAATGATATGTCTGAAAAACAATGTTAACGGGGGGCCTCTCATCTTCAGGAAATTCCCGAAGCCCGGTTACCGGCTCAGAGGAATCGAAGTGAACAAGATATGAGAGCATACTGGGTATTTTTATTCCGTAAGTTTTCTCATTTTTTTCATCTACCCAACCAATAAGATACAAATCTGCAGGTTCGGTATCGTAAAGCCCTTCGTAAGCGGCAAGCTTGGCAGGTTGAGTTTCTGCTACCTGCACAGCATGGCTATGCCCTGTGATGAGCTGAAAAAATGAAGCAAACAGCAATACGAAAAGTCCAATTTTTAGTGATTTCATAGCAAATTCTTTGTGCTTTTTCTTTAACAGATAGAACGCAGAAACGCTAATCACAAGGAAGGCTCCTGTAATCCATGCACCTGAAACTGTATGCAATATCCTCTCTACAGAAGATGGATTGAAAAGAAGCTCCCAGAAATTTGTAATTTCTGCACGCATATTCTCACCTTCACCTACAAGGTGGAATCCTGCCGGAGTTTGCATCCATGAATTTGCAACAAGTATCCACACTGCACTCAGATGAGCTCCTGCTGCCACGAGTATCGTAGAAATAAAGTGCATCGTAGAAGATACCTTATTCCAGCCAAATACTAATATTGCAAGAAATCCTGATTCAAGGAAAAATGCAAATATTCCTTCGGCGGCAAGCGCACTGCCAAATACGTCACCTACAAATTTTGAGTATCTCGACCAGTTAGTACCAAATTCAAATTCAAGCACTATGCCTGTAGCAACTCCCATCGCAAAAATCAGGGCAAATATTTTCACCCAGAATTTTGTCATCCTTTCGTATGTTTTATTGCCGGTCTTTAAATACATTCCTTCCATAAGTACAAGTATCAGCCCCAATCCGATACTCATAGGCGGAAAAATGTAATGAAAGCCCACAGTAAAAGCAAACTGTATCCTCGAAAGTAATTCAACGTCCATTTATCTCTCCATAACTTTTAATAATAATTGAACACATAGTAATATAATTTAATAAATATATTTGAAAATAAAAATTTTTATTATAATTCTGTTGCCAAATGGGGATAATTTTAAAAAAAAAGCCATTACTTTATTATCAAAGTAATGGCTTTTAAAATAATATTACAGATTTTTTATTTTACGAGAAGTTTGCCTTCTTCTATCAGCATTTT
>CAZIXJ010000388.1:0-3400 GCA_964542835.1 uncultured Hyphomicrobiales bacterium | reverse complement strand
GACAACTGCTTATGGAGCAGATAATGAAATTATTGTCAATAAAGCCGAAGAAGTATATTTTGATAAAGATATTTTAACTAAAAATCTTGATCTCAGCCAATTAAAAAATCTTATTAATGAGCATTTAGAAAAAGACCCTCAACTAAATATATATAAAGCATCAGAAGAAAGTGCCGAATATTATGCAAAAGCGATTGAAAGCAGTTTCTCTCCAAATCTTGTAATGCAGTCAGGAATAAATGATTATGACACATATCACAGAGAAGTAACAGTAAATAAACGTGTACCGGTAAAATGGGATAACGAAAACCCCATAGTGAGCAATATCAATCTGCCTAATGGCGGGCAGGGACTGATATGGCTTCCAAGACCAATAGCATGGGAGAAAAAAGATATAAATCTGAATTCCAGCCTTTCCTACAGAAGTCGTGCAATAAATAATATCGTTACTTTGAATTATACCGCACCATTCGGATTGCAGGTAAATGCCCTGAACTATGAAATGGATTACCGATTACATCCTGATACATATGGATATCCCTGGGATGCCGCATTAAGTTCTTCACTAATTATGCCGCTTTTCAAGAATTACGGTTATGCCGGTTCCGGAAATTATACAGAATTGAAAATTCAACAGTTAAATTCCGATATTAGCAGACAAAATCACAGGTCAGTAAAAAATCAATTAATTGCGGAATTAATCCGAGACTATTTTAATCTTTATTACTCCTATAAAAAAATTGAAAGCCTTGACAGCCTTAAGAATATTCTGAAAATTCAGATAGAAGATGTTGATTTGCTTATAGAAGACAGTCGAATTCCATTATCTGAAGGAATAAGCATTAAAAGTTCATACAGGCAAATACAATTCAAAATAGAGTCGGAAATTAATACCTTTCTCAATCTAAGTGATAAACTGAATATTTCACTTGCAGATAATAAAAATTTTTTCATATATTTTCCAGAAGAATTTAATACAGAATCAATCATAAAGCAGCTTAATAAACTTTTTAAAAATAATACGGAAAATGATAAATTATCAGATATTATTGCAAAACATCCTTCAGTAAATATTTCAAATTATGAATTAAAACAAACCAATCTTAAATTAATGCACGCTGAAAATCAAACTCTGCCCGAAATTAATCTTTCAGTTTCAGCAGGGACTTTTCAGGAAAGTATGAATTATCTTGGGCATAACAATGCCTTTAATGCACTGCGCCATACAGTAGATAATCCAAGCGGATTCAGATGGAATTTTAATGTACAGTATGTATTGCCTACAGGTAAGTCTGATGATTATTTCTACCAGTCTGCACTGAAAAATAAAATCGCTTCTGAAGAATCTTTGCAGCAAATCAGAAAAAATATTTCTGACAGATTGAAACATTATTTTTTTGAAATCAATAATTCTTACGAACAAATTGAAAGTTACAGAGACTATTACAGTACAGTAAATAAAATGATAGAGACTAACGCCTCTCTGCTCTATAAAAAAAACAGAATTAACAGATATGATTATTATTCATATCTGAAAGAACTGGAATCAGCCCGGATTATGCAATTCGAATCGGAACTGAATTTTATTAATAATTTCTTTATGTTCGGTGCTGATATGAATTTGAATCTTGATTTCTTATTTCTGAGGAATTAATATGAAATTCAGTAAATTAATCATAATATCATCAGATGAAAATTTTCAGTCGCAGCTTATGCAAGTAACTGCAAAACAAATGGGTATTCAAACCATAAATTTAATTTTAAAGAAACTTCCAAAAATAACTATTGATAATGATATTTTAATTGATAATAATATTATTTACAATACAATTTTTTATAGCAATGGCTTGAAACCCGATTATCTTACTGTTCCTTCAGTCAATCACAATATTGATTTTACTCTTTTTCAGGATTATCATATTTCTCAGGAGCAAAATCTAAGTTTGATATTAAGTCTAATCCAAACTGCTGATTATTCAGATACAAATGAAGTAATTAATAATCCTCTTAAATCATTTCAGGATAAATCTTTTATAAATATATTACACACTATAAATCTTAATAATCTTGATGTTCCCGAATACATAATCTGTAATAATTATGAGGACTTTTTAAATACTGAACTTTCAAAAAAAAATGATATGTTTTTCTGGAGCTATCCGTTCGAGAATTCACCTCTCAAGCTAATCAGCAAAAATAAAATAAGTGATTTATTTCGGTCAGTCTCTAATATTCCATTTGTTATTTATGAAGCAATCGAGGGATATGAATGCAGGCTGTATTTTATACGGAACATTCCTTTAATCGGATTGCTAATCCATTCTCCAAAATATAATTCTGATGAAATATCTCTTGAAAGATTTGAATTTATATTACCCGATGAAAGATTTCAGGAAATTGCAGATAGTATTAGTAAATTCATTTCTTCAGATTTTTATTCCATTAATGGTGTATTGAGCAAGAACGGTAAATTCTTCATAACGTCATTCAATACAGACCCTGCATTTATAAATTATAACAATGCAATTTCTGAATATATTTCAAAAATATTACTGAACAATTTATTTGAACTTGAACAGAAAATTGAGTTGCCAAATAATAAAAAGCGGGACATGGTATTTCTTTCCCGAATGATGGAGCCATTATTTGAATTTGAAAGTAAGAACGCAGGCATAAAATGACAAAAAAGCCGAAAATATTGATAATCTATCCTGTGGAAAACGACCCGCAGTCTGAAATTCTTTATGAAGAAATCCTAAATAAGGGCGGCCATCCTGTTATGCTACCCTTCAAATTGAAAAAAGACGATAAACCTCTCCCCTTTCTTTTTGAAAATAATAAAATCAAGATTGGCAATGAATTACAGAACATAAAAGCCGTATATTTAAGAGGAATTGCAGTAGATACACCGCTTAGCATACCACCATACCACAATGAATTCGAATCAGCTGTATGGCACGCAAAATTTATAAAGGAAAATTACAGGATATATTTCATTGAATCATTACTTAAAATGCTTGCAAAGAGAGATGTTTTAGTTGCTAATCAAATTTCTGCCTATATGAACCACAATACAAAAGCTCAGATGTTTCATTTACTGAAAAGTAATGGAATATCAGTTCCTGAAACATTTACTACAAATGATATTGAATATCTGAATTACAAACTATCAGATGGTAAAAAATACGTCCTTAAATCATCATCAGGCATCGGAGCTACAAAAAGAATAGTTGCCGGCAAATTTCAAAATATTGAAAGTCTTAAAAAAACTCCTGCACTTTTTCAGGAGGAAATTGAAGGCAAAACCGTTAGAATACATACAGTTGGTGATACAGTCGTGCTTGCTCTTAAAATTATTGCTAATGATATAGACAGCCGCACTGATACAAAGGGTTTTGAA
>CAZIXJ010000387.1:0-3401 GCA_964542835.1 uncultured Hyphomicrobiales bacterium | reverse complement strand
GAATCTAATTCATTGATTGATGCAATAAATTTATTATTATTCATACTTGTTTCCAATTCAAACCAATCTTCATTTCCAAAAATCCTGTAAAATATCTTTACTGAATCACCTTCTCTAATATCTTTTACTTTTGCACAAATATTTATCGAATCGTTTAGCATAAAATTGTCATTTGCAATTCCATTTTTCGATGCATTTAGTGAAAGAATAACAGGAAGAGAATCTTTTGTGGAATTCGGTTTAAAGCCTATAGTTGCTAATGTAAAGCCGAATTTAGTGTAAACAATTGTAGTGTCATAAGTGAGTTCTAATTTATAATTGTTATTTGTTAAGTTTGTTTTTTGATAATAATTATTTGATAAATTACTAAAATCAGTATTTCTGAGGTTGTTAAAATTAAATTCATCCAATAAATTATCATTTTCAAAAAGTTTCAAACTTACATTTTCATGATAAGTATAACCAAAATCACTGTGAAATAATCCCTGAATATTACGCTTAAAATAGTCAATTGTCGGGGGACTTGTTACTTTTAATGTGTTGCCGTCAATTAAGACTTTACCTTTAAAACATTGATAGATATTTGTATTTACATTATGGCTGTCAAGATTGAAAAGTCTAAGAGTATCCGTTAGATTTTGCTGTAAGAAATTCAAATTCCCGTCTGACATATTTACAAAAGGTCCCATAATTATTTTATTGTCAACATCAGATAAAGCCAAATCAGAATCGGAAAAATAATGAGAAGTAAGCCACAATCTGCTTTCATTGTCGTTATAATTGTAGTAATATGTTTTGTAATTAAAAGGGTATGTTAAATAACTGTGAAAATTTGAATAATGAGCATGAGCCATTGAATTTGAAATGTAATCATCATAATAAATAGTATCAGAATCAAATTTATTTTGAAATTTTTGATTAATCAATACCGAACTTTGTGGTGATATTTTTAATGAATCTGATCCATCCATACCATCAGTTGAATAAAAGGCGACATATTTATTATTATTCTCATATTCATTTTCCGGATAAGCAATTGAGATTAACTCAGTTTTATAATTATCACTAAAATCAGAAAAATAATAATTTTCTCTAATAACTCCAATAGAACTTACTGCCCAAACATCTCTCATTGTAAATATAAACCATCCGCCATCTTTAATATTAATTTGGTCATTATTCTTATCATAGTATTTAATGTTTAAATTATTTGCAATATTATTTTTTTCAATATTTATATTGCAGATTGTATCGCTGTTTATTTTCACGGATTCAACTATATGGATATATCTATCCTGGTCGAAACCTGTATAATAAGCTATTATGTCAAATGTATCAATAGGAACTAATAATTTTAATTCATCTATAAAACTATAACTATTAACATTATCATCACTATCAATTATAATTATATGGCTTGGAGCTTCGTCAAAACTAATATTCAGTATTCTTGATTTCACAAAAGAAAATGAAGAACTAACTAAATCAGTATTACTCTCTGCAAGGATTTTTCCGCTATAAACATGGGGAGCATCTTCTTTTACAGGAAAAGAGTCATTATCAATAGTTATTGATAAGATGATTGTAGTATCTGTATCTGCACTAACTGTTACTTCATCTGGTTCAAGGCTGTAACTGAATCCTTCAGGCAGATCATATTCCAAAGTAATGTTATATGTTTGCTCGGAATCACTTTTATTGATAAGAGTCAATGTATCGGAACTTGTCCAAATATCAGTATTCAAGTCAACAAAGCCAAAATTAACTAATCCCGGTGATAATATTGATTCTGATTGAGCCGCTTTATAAATATCAAGCCTGCCGTTACCCTGTTCCCAGATTTCTGCATCAATATCTACAGCATTACAAACAATTGATGATTTTATTTCCTGAGGTGTCCAATTTGGATGAAGTTCTTTTAAAAGAGCAGCAGCTCCGGCTACATGAGGTGCAGCCATAGAAGTACCGCTCATATAAGTGAATTGATTTTCAGGTAAAGCAGAGTATATTGCCACACCGGGAGCTGTAATATCAGGTTTTATATCAAAACTTGTTTCCAGAGGACCTCTCGAACTGAAATTTGCCATCTCATCATCATTATCTGAAGCTCCGACAGTCAATGCATCCCGAGCACAGCCCGGACTATCCACAGAGAATAATTCTCCGTTATTTCCTGCTGCTACTACTACTACTGCACCGTTTGTTACAGCGTTAGCCACTGCAGTAGATAAGGCATCTTCCGGATTGCCGGGACCACCGAGGCTCATGCTCAAAATATCGGCACCATCATCTGTGTTAGGGTCTCCGTCAGGGTCCAGTGAGTATTCTATTCCACTTATTGCTCTGCTACTCGAACCCGAATTATTTGATGACAGAACTTTTACAGCAAGTAATTTGGCATCAGGTGCTACACCGGTTAAACCACCACCATTTGCTGCAGCAATACCTGCACAATGAGTACCGTGTCCATGATCATCATAAAAATCATTACTGTTATAATAGACAAAATTGTCCCCACCAACTACCTTTCCATTATTTAAACTAACATGATTACTATCAATTCCTGTATCAATGATTGATATAAGAATACCTTCGCCTGTAATACCAAGTTCTGACCAAACACTATCTGCACCTATTACATGATTGCTTGTATCATCCGTCCCTTTTACTTCCACTACATCGTGAATCTTCTTAATATAATCCAGCTTTTTGATTTCTTCAATTACCCATAGTTTTGTAGTAACTGCAATTCCGTTTAATACAATTCTGTATTGAGCTGTAATCTTATAATCAGCTTCCTGCAAATTATCATCATTTAGATTTAATCTGTTTCTGATTATACTCTCAAGGTCATCAATAAACTTTTTTTGTTCAGCCTCCACAACCATTATTCGATTTTGATTTTCTGATTCATTAAATCCGAATTCACCGTAATTAACTTTTACCGGAGGAGAATTTAACTCCACTATAACCTCTTTTTCCAGATTAATATCATCAACAATCGTTTCAATTACACTGTCTTTCTTTGTAACAAAAACTGCATTTGCTCCTTTTGGTACACTATACTCTTTTCCATTACCGGACTTAAATTCAACTATATTAGAAGAATATGAAATTGAATAAATACATAAAGTAATAAACAGTAATAAAGTGAAAATTTTTCTCATGATAACACCGTTAATTTGCACAACAACACAACTGTAAAAACAAATATTAAAGATAATATTTATAATAGAAAATATCTATTTTTACATTACTAATATACAAATATTTCTTAAATAAAAACAACAATTTATTACATTTTAACATTTTATAATAGTCATAAATAATAATGGTTTAATGATAGAATTTTATGTTTTTTCTATTAAATAAATTTTACTTATTTATTAAAATATTAAATG
>CAZIXJ010000386.1:0-3402 GCA_964542835.1 uncultured Hyphomicrobiales bacterium | reverse complement strand
TGCGAAACCTGTGCTGCACTTCGACAGGCTCAGCAACCGCTTGTCGAAGTATCGGTGCTTCGTAATGAGATTGTAAGATAAAAAAACGGGAACCCTCATTGAGTAGATTCCCGTTTAATTTAATTTGATAGAAACAGAGTTAATTCAATTTCATTTCAATTTAGCAATATGAATTACCTGACTAATGTAATAATATTTTCAACTCTGTTACCGTTGGCTGTAATTACATACATATAAACACCACTTTCGGCATTTATTCCATTAGTATATTTCCCGTCCCAAATAATGGAATGTTCACCTTTGGTTTGCGTTTCATTTAATAGTGATTTTACCAACTGACCTTTTGAATTATAAATGTCAATTGTTACATTCGCTTCAGTAGAAAGAGTGTAATTAATATTCAATTCAGAATCGAAAGGATTAGGATAACTTTTTGCATAAATACCATTGTTACCATCTAAATCACTGAATACAGTCTGTTTCAGTAAATCAGTGCCATCCCATGTGAAATCAATTGTATTTGTTCCAGTGTTTAGTGTTTGTGTTTTAATTTTAGAATCACCTCCATAGAAACATATGAATCTGCGATCTTCACCAGGGAAGAGTTCTATAGAAGTTTTACCGTCATTTCCGGTAGTTCCTATATCTATACGCCACTGAGAGCCTGAATAAGATGAATGCCATATGTACTCTGCATTAGCTCCCGATACCGGATCGCCATTCTCATCCTCAACTTTTACAGTAGCAAGAGCAGTCTGGAACTCGACATCAACATCTACATTTGGTTCCAAATCAAAAGTTTGTAAAGAATATGTATTGTTTAATTTGGCTCTGAATTTGAGGTTATCACTTTCGAAAAGTTCTATAGAAGTTTTGCCGTCATTTCCGGTAGTGCCAACATTTATGCGAAATCCATTATTTGTATAACTGCTGTGCCAAAGGAATTCTATAAGTGCCCCGGACAACGCCTCACCGTTATGATCTTTTACAAGTGCAGTGGCAACTGTAGTTTGGAATTCTGTATATCCTGATGTTTCTTTCCTTTGAGATGTTCTCCTATAATCTGCTTTAAACGGTTGGCTTCCTGTTTTCCACACATCTCCTACAGAGAAAAGCATTCCGTTTGCATCTGTAGTACCGATTTCTTTATATGTATTATCGTAACCAGTGTTATAATGCCAGTTTACAGGAATATTTGCAATGCCTTCACCGGCTTCATTTTTCACTTTGAATATATATACGTTACCGCCAAATTCGCAGCCACTTACATCCATATTATATGTACCGGTAAAATTATTAGCTCCTGAAAACTTGAATTTATAATTGCCCGGGAACATCAAATAATCATCAGTTACATCTGTATAATAGTAATTATTGTATTTCCATTTTACATTACCCGCATAATTCAAATTTACTAGAGTAGGATTAAACTCTACATCAACATCATTATTCGCTTCCAAATCAAAAGTTTTTACTGAAGTTGTATGATTTAATTTTGCTTCGAATTTATGTTCGCCAGGGAAAAGTTCTATTGAAGCTTTACCGTCATTATCGGTAGTTCCGACATTTATTCTCCAATTGTTGCCGGTATAATTGCCGTGCCATAAGAAATCTACATTTACACCCGGTATTGGTCCTTGTTCACAATTCTGAACAAATGCTGTAGCCACTGTAGTTTGGAATTTAGCATATGCTATTGTAGATTTATATTGAGAAGTATTATTATACTTTGCTCTAAAAGGCTGACTTCCATCTTTTGTTACATCACCGAATGAATATAGCATTCCGTTTGCATCTGTAGTACCGATTTCTTTAAATGTATTACCGTAATTTGTATTATAATGCCATTCAATCGGAACATCTGCAATACCTTCGCCTGCTTCATTCACTACTTCAAAGATATAAACATTACTTCCAAAGTGGCAACCACTGATATCCAGGTCAATTATACCTGTGAAATCATTTGCACCTGAGAATTTGAATTTGTAATTGCCCGGGAACATCAAATAATCATCAGTTACATCTGTATAATAGTAATTATTGTATTTCCATTTTACACTGCCTGCATAATCAAGATCAACTACAGTAGGATTGAACTCTACGTCAACATCTTCATTTGGTTCCAAATCAAAAGTTTTTAGTGAATATGTATGGTTTATTTTTGCTCTGAACTTGAGATTTTCACTTTCAAACAGTTCTATTGAGGCTTTTCCGTCATTATCGGTAGTGCCAACATTTATGCGAAATCCATCATTTGTATAACTGCTATGCCATAAATATTCAACAAGTACTCCGGGTACAGGTCCCAATTCGCAATTCTGAACCAAAGCTGTAGCGAGTTCAGTCTGGAAAGTTACATCTACGGCGGTGTTATAGGATAGCGTAAATAATTTTTCAGAAGAAGTCTTGTTTACAAAAGCTTTGAATTTATAATCACCGGGGAATAACTCTACTGATGCTTTACCATTGGCATCTGTATTGCCAAGTCCTACGTATAAATTTGAATAACTGCTGTGATATTGGTATCTGACTTCTTTTCCTTCCAGAGGATTACCATTATGATCTATTACGAGTGCAGTTGCAGTGGCAGTCTGGAATTCTGTATTGTCAGATGTTTCTTTTCTTTGAGAAGTTTTATTTAAAACCGCTTTGAATGGTTGATTGCCGGTTTTTGTAACATCTCCTACCGAGAAGAGCATTCCATTAGCATCGGTTTTGCCGATTTCTTTATATGTATTATTGTAATTAGGATTGTAATGCCAGTATATCGGAATATTGGCTACTCCATTACCGGCTTCATTTTTCACTTTGAATATATAAACATTACCGGTTAATGCTAAAGAGTTTTGATTTGGATTTGACTGTGGAGATATAAGGCAATTTGATATTGTGATATATTTCTGAATATTTCCAAATTTGAATTTATAATCACCTTCCAATATTTCTTCCGGTCCGTTGTGAGTTCTCCAGCCATTCTGGTAGAATTTAACTTTTTCAGCATAATTGTAATCAACTGTACGGGTAAAATAATCTACAGTATATGATTCACCTGAAACAGCAGTATTATTTTTTTGAACAATACCATTTTTATAATACATCTTAAATTTATAAGTTCCCGGTAAGTATTCATGACCTGTATTTGCATCATTATAGCCTGACCAGCCATTTTGATAATGCTTTACTTTGCCGCCCGGCACTTCAAATCCATCATCACAATTTGTAAGTGAATGCGTAACGGTTACAGTCTGGAACAGAACTTCCTGATCATCATTATTACCATCAATTGCATGATTGTTTTTATATTGAATACCATTGTTGTAATACATTTTGAATTTGTATGTACCTGCAAGCATTTCGATATTTTCGTTTGCAGTTTTGTAACCTGACCATCCGTTCTGATAG
>CAZIXJ010000385.1:0-3414 GCA_964542835.1 uncultured Hyphomicrobiales bacterium | reverse complement strand
AGTTATATTTTTTCTATCCAGCGCAAATTTTATAGCGGGTAGTAAAATATTCTTTTTTACATACTCCCTACTGAGCAAACTATCAATCTTTTCATCTGGTATTTTAATGATTGAGCCCATCCGCCTCCCAAGGTTTTATAGAATGTCTTTCAAATATAAGAATTTCTTATAAGTACTTCTAAGGAGTATTTTTAGTACTTCCCAAGTGTTATTCTTAAATCACTGAAAACCAAATTGTTAAATATTATTAACTTTGTACGTACATCCCATTTACAAAAATCATTACTTCCCAAAAGTACAATTTTCCAAAGAGTTCAGTATGTCTAATTCAGAGGAAATCAGATAGTTCTGTCTGTTTATCAAGAAGGTCTTTATTAATTTCAACTTTTCGATTAAACTGCTTTGATCACTCTATTAACAAGGGCATTTTTTTAAACACCTTATTCTGAAGCATTTTTCATTTGAAGAACTTCATTGATCAGCGCCTTCAAATCTTTTAAGGTCACAGGTTTTCCAAGCACATAACCAACATTATATCTGTCTTTATCTTTCTGCGAGACGTCTGCGCCCCATCCGGTTACAACTGCAATTTTTGTATGATATTTTTTATTTTTGATTTGCTCTGCCAACTGCCAGCCACTCATTCCCGGCATACCCACATCAGTGATTACCAAATCATATTCGTTTCCTTTTGCTAAATATTCCAATGCTTCTGTTCCGCTAGCAGCAATATCTGCAGTATGTCCTAACATTTTAAGCATTTTTCTTCCAAATTTACGAATCATCTCTTCGTCATCCACCCAGAGTATTCTTGCTGATCCGGCATAATGCTCTTCTTTTTTTTCAAGGACTGCCTGTTTATTCGAAATCGGCAAAGTAAATTCTATGACGGTTCCTTTTCCCAATTCACACGTTTTGATATAGACTTCTCCGTTATGATCTCTTATTGTCGAATAGACTTGAGCCATCCCTAAACCCCGGCCCGGTTCAAATCCTTTGGTTGTATAGAAAGGCTGGAAAATCTTTTTTTGTGTTTCTTTATCCATACCTGTTCCGGTATCAGCTACCCTTATATAAACTTTGTCATCATACTCGTTGGTACTGATTGTAATCTTTCCGCCTTCAGGCATTGCTTCTGCACTATTCTTGATAAGATTAAACAAACAAGTTCTTAGTTCACCCTCATTTCCTTCAATATTTCCTCCTGCCTTATAATCAGACTGAATTGCAATATGAATTCCTTTTTTTTGATATTGATTTAACAAAAGTTTTGCCTCTTTGATTACATCTTTTGCCAGCTTATTAATATTTATAGGAGTAATTTCTTTTTGTGACTGACTTTTTTGAGCGAATCTTTGTAATTGTCTCACCCTTGAAACAGCATCACTAGCAGAATTTTTTATTGATATTAGATATTGATTTAATTCCTCAGGTTCTTCAGATACAAATGCCATTTCAACTCCGCCCATTATGATTTGCAAGGCATTGTTGAAATCGTGGGCAACACCGGAAGCAAGTTCTCCTATTGCTGATAAACGCTCATGTCTGATGATCGCCTTTTCCAAATTTCTCTTATCTGTTATATCTCTCTGAATGCCTATATATGAAGAAATTTCGCCATCATCATTAGTTAGGGGAGCTATTGTAAATTCACAAATAAATTCAGAACCGTCCTTTCGACGGTTCAATGCCTCACCATGATATGTCCTGCCTGTCGCGATAATCTCATACAAATTATTCTGAATCTCATCCGCTTTCGAATCAATATTAAAAAAATCAGGGGTTTTTCCGGCTAATTCATCCAACGTATATCCGAACAATTTCTGCGCTCCCTTATTGATATAAGTTATATAACCTTTGTTGTCAGTAACAATAATTGAATCATGCATATTTTCTGTTATAGCACCCAAAAAATGCATTTGCTCTTCCGCCTGCTTGCGCTCGGTGATGTCTCTTGTGTTAAAGAGTATTTCTTTTGGATTTCCATTATTATCCGGGATTAAAGTGCCAATTGTTTCAAACCACAAATATGAACCGTCGGCACACTGATTTCTATATACAGCCTCCGCACTTGATTTTTTATTGGTTATAAAATCTAAAAATTTCGCTTGTACTCCGGGTAAATCGTCAGGATGAACAAAATCCATTACATTTTTTCCTATAAGATACTCAATTTCATAGCCCAATATTTTGTGAGAGGAACCGGCGAATTTAAAATTTCCTTCCATATCTGTCAAAGAAACCAAATCAAGCATGTTATCAGATATTATCTGCAGGTCATCTTTTGCCTTTTGCAATTGCATTTCCATCTGCTGACGTTCGGTGAGTGTTCTTGACAGGCTGACGTTGCTAAAACTCAAAGCAGAAATCATTTCTCCTAACTTGGAATAAAATGTAATTATATTCTCTACTTTTTCCCGATCATAGCGCGGAACCCGGTTGAGTGCCGCGAGATATTCTACCTCATCAAATCCATATAGCCGAGCCTGATTACGGAAATATTCCTCATCCGGTTCTTCATCCGCATAGAAAAACTGGCCAAAGTAAATGTTTCCCATATGACGGCCGGATACCACAATAGGGGCCGCCATATCCCACATGCCGTTCTTGCAGTGGTATGATTTAAACGTCCCGGGGGTTATGTTACTAGCAAGTATTGTGTCGCTTTCTACACAGTTCTTTTCTGTTTCGGGATGACAACGATGAAACTTGGCGCAAATGTCTTTAAAATCAACACCCACTATAAGTTTCCCGTTGCTATCCACTATGGCACCCCCACAACCGGTTATATTATAAAAATTTTCCATTAAAGACTGCACAGCTGGGACATCAATGATATCCGCGAGGTTCAATTGGCCCAAGTCACTTTCCGGTTCAGTAATTGCCTTGAGTTTGTTACGGATTGCCACCTCGCTCTCAGCAAGTTTATTTTCCGTATTCTTGCGTTCGGTGATATCCTCGCAAAAACCCAGGAGCAAATCATCGGAAATTTTAGTAGATGCTACCGACCACCACCGAATAGTTCCATCTTTTGTAAGAAAACGGAATTCTCCGTAAGAATTTCCAGATTCTTTTAATTTCCTAAAATGCTCTAAACCGATTTCAAGGTCTTTCTCTAATAAAAAATCAGTAATTCTCATTTTGGTGAGTTCTTTTTCTGAATATCCAGTGAGTTCACATGCTTTAGGATTTACTTCTAAGTATTCTCCTTTATTATTTGAAATAAAAACACCATAGGGAGCCTGTTCAAAATAGCTGCGTTTGCGAAACTCACTCTCCTTCAGAGCTTCTTCCGCACTTTTCTGAGCAGTTATATCTATGAAGAATGATGCAAATTGGTTTTTCTGAGGAGAAAACACAAAAGTGTTAAACCATTGGTTAAGTTCACTGGAATAATTCTGATATGCTACAGAT
>CAZIXJ010000384.1:0-3414 GCA_964542835.1 uncultured Hyphomicrobiales bacterium | reverse complement strand
GTTTGAATATTCAATTTAGCCTCCTATTATCTTAATTCATTCAGGATAATGTATTTGTCCCTTTGATATTTATTATTGATGATGTTTACAAAAATATTGGATAGCATTAATCCTCCCAGCCCGATAAAAGAGTTAATTGTATAGGCGATTTGTGGATTTCTATAAAAAACAATTAGCGGAATAATAGAAATAATCATTAACGGTAATACTATTAAAAATTGTACAGCTGATGCACCTTCATAATTGAGAAATGGTGACTTATTGATGTCCATTTTTAAAACTCCAAACATCGAAGCATATACTACAAAAAATGTAAAAATTCCGAAGTTGATTAATATAACTGATACGAATATCCTAAAAAAATCAGGAATATAATATATCAGAACAATTCCAGGCAGATAATGGAGCAAGGATACTAATATTATTGCAATGATTTTGCTATAAATATATTCTGTCGTTTTTATATTTGCGCTATGAATAAAATCAAGAGCATGGGTATCCCATGCAAAAAAGAGGCTCAAATAATTTAGCCAGAAAAAAGAAAATAAAAATAATGAAAACAAATAAACAAAAATAACCCCATAATTATTCGTCAACTGATCATATAGAAAATAAGAATAAAAACAAGTAAAAAGCGTAAAAAGGATATATTGGATTCTACATTTTTTATTTCTTAAAATCTGACGAATATTATACCGAACCAATTCTTTATTATCTCCAAACCAATTCAGTAAGTTAATGCGGCCTTGTGTAATTTTTCTCCTCTTTATTCCACTCAACTTATCGTAATAAAACATATTTTTCAGGAATTGATAATTAAGGGCATACAAATTCAGACATACAATCATTGGAATTAAAATGCCTAATGGACGATTGAACATATAACCAAAAATCGGGGCTGATAAATTTTCGGGATTAATGAGCTGCCAATAGTTTGCTAATCCAATAGTGATGAGTGCCAACAATATGCTCGCCTGATACCAGACATTGATCTGGAACATCAGTTTTAGTAATTGTACCAGGAGGTTGATGCTAAAGATCATTAAATAAATATTGAGTAGCCATAACAGCGCTGGTCCAGCGGAATAATAGTCTGTAACAGAGACAAAAGTAAAAGGCGTAAAAAGCGCAAGGACAATCAAGGTTTTATTTCCAAACAGTGTTTTGATTAATAATAAATTAACAATCCATTTTTTGCGAATATTCAGATGAAGATAATGCTGAACTTTTTCAAAGGGAATCTTTTGCAGGATCAATCCGGATACCAGGAAAAGCATAAACAAATAGATCAAATAATGATTCATAAAATCAACAGGGACAACATCCGGTTTAAATTCAAGAATAAAATAATTGATCTGAAAGGAAACCGTAATTAGGTAGCCAATAAAACTAATCAGGACAATTTTAATTGCAATTCCTGATTTCCAGCGCTCATTGCGGAAGAACTTTAATTTTTGGTGGTTGAACAATATATTCAACAACATTATTATCCCCTTTTATTAAAATATTTTCATTAGGTTTAAGGTTATTGTGTTCATTTTATTATCAGAAAAGTACCTTTCCTTCTTCATATTCAATAAGGTCAAATAGATCTTTCAAATAGTGTTTTTTACTGGTGCCATTATATACCACAAGACCAAAAATATCTTCTGAATTGATTTTTAAATCCGGTAAATCTAATTGAAATTTGCCATATTTTTTGAGTATATTTTGGGCTATGATATTCATACTAAATTCCTCTAAGATTATCAGTTATAACATACTTGTTAAGTTTCATTTTTCCTCCTATTCCTCCGCCATTCACTTCCATCATTTCAAATCCAACTTGGAAATTGATTTTTTCCTTCCTTAAAAATTATATTTTCAAGCAAACATTCCAGATATGACAAGGAAGAAGTATTTTCAATTTTATTTTTAATTAACTCACGAATGTTATCTGTTTGTCCATGCTGTATTATCGAGCCTTTATCAATTATGGCAATCTCATCACATAATTCCTCGATATAAGACAAAATATGAGTACTGATTATCACAGTTTTACCTTTATCTTTTAACTTTTTCATTATTTTTTTCATTAGATTAATATATCTAATATCCAAGCCACTAAAAGGCTCATCAAAAATATATATTTCAGGATTGTGTAACAAAACCGCAGCAATGGCAATTCTTTTTTTCAATCCTTTTGAGTAATGATTAATTAAAACATTCTGGTGATTTGTTAGTTCAAATATTTCTATTAATTCTTCAATTCGAATATTCTTTTCCTTTTCTTCTAATTCATATAACTCGCCAACAACTTCCAGATGTTCTTTCCCCTTTAAATACAAAAAAAGTTCTTCTGTGTTTTCATATAATACACCCATTCTTTTTTTTATATCTAACGAATTGCTTTTCAGTGATTTACTAAAAATTTTAATATTACCTGTATATTTATCAATAAGGTTGGTAAGGCATTTTATTGTAGTCGTTTTCCCAGCACCATTGGGGCCTACCATCCCTAAAATAATACCTTTCGGTATCTGTAAATTTAAATTATTCACCGCTTTTATATTGCCATAATTAACTGACAAGGATTCAATTTCAATTGCTATTTCTGACATGATAAAATTATTTTCTCCTTTCTTTTACTAAATAAATTCGCTAAAAATTTTAAATAGACTCTCCTTACTATTAATAGAAAAATGAATACAATTGCCAATGAAATAAGGATCATTAGATTTACTTTAATTACTTGATAAAAAATGGCAATGCCCAAAAACAATAAAATTTCAACGAATACAATAGGTAATGAAAATAATGACACCTGCCGTCCCGACATTGAATAAAATTTTATACTATGAGGAAAAAAAATAGAAATTGGCGCATTAAAAAAGAACAATAATAAAAGCGAAATTGCAGACATCTCAAAAATAAATATGCTATCAAAAATATTGATCTTATAAATCATTGATTTTAAAACAAGGATAACAAAGAAAAAGAATGAAATGAAATATATAAACTTTTCTTTTTCTTTTATAACATTCAGTGGGGATATAGGGTAAATATAACAATTAATTATAGATGAATATTCTAAGGCAAAAAAGTTTGCATTCCACTTTAATAATCCAAGTGATATTAAAATTGGAAATAAAAACATACTACTTCTTTCAAGAAACTGAATAAAAGTAATCGAAATTAATATAAAAAATAAGATGCTTGATGGGTTGCGAAAAAAATATATAACATCTTTTTTTAAAAATTTCTTTATTCCCAGGAATGCAAATATTTTATTCATTAAAATATTTCCTTTTATTAGGTGAGAATCCCTTGTAGTATCTTTTAGGTTGATATATCTAAGTCGAAATAAATAAACATGGACAAGGTAAAGAATAATAGTCAAAATTAACATTAGACCTAAATATATAAAGTGGGTAT
>CAZIXJ010000383.1:0-3415 GCA_964542835.1 uncultured Hyphomicrobiales bacterium | reverse complement strand
CATTTTCCGCTAGTTATTACGCAATTATCAGATAATAATTTTTATCTGCAAACCTACTTTTTATGCTGAATTGGTGGCTCGGAAGTTAAGGATTTCTTGACCAGGCAGGGCTTGATGGCTTTGCCGTCGCAAGCCAGGGCAAAGGTGAGCTATGACGTCGGTTCCTTTTCTGATTTTAATCTTGTGCTTACTAATAGGCAAGTTGTAGCATTTGGTCCTGCATAACAAGATTTTTCCTGGCATAAGGTTTGGATATTAAGCATTGATGAACTTACGAAATAACTATGAAAAAGCATACTTCACTAATTGAAAAATTATTCCCAGATAATTATCAGCTCATTGATGGGACTGATGAAATATTTGAGTTAGATTTAGCTTTATGGGAATATGAAGTTTTAACAAAAGAAAAATTAATTAATAGAAGTGCCTATTTTAAATTAGTTGAGGGAAAAGAAACAGTTCATTTTAACATATGCAATCTTCAGAATCTTGAAAAAGTACACAGAAATAGCTCATTCAGGACAAAAGTTTTTTTCTTAGATGGAAAATATTCTACAGGATATGCGACACACAGTCTTTTCCCTTATCGTGGGAAATTTCACCCACAATTAATTAGGGCATTATTGAATATACTTGATATAAAGCCGGGCCATATTGTTCTAGACCCAATGGCTGGAAGCTCAACAGTATCTGTTGAAGCAAATTTGCTTGGTATTGATGCAATCTCAGTTGATTTAAGCCCCTTCTGCGAATTAATGGGAAAAGTTAAAACATTTTCACTAAATTTGGATATCCAAATTTTAGAATCAATTGTTGCTAATTCAAAAGAAATTTTAGATAAATTAAAAAAAGATAGAGTTCCTGAATATTTTAAAAACAACAATGAGGACAAAAAAAGAAATTATTTTGAAGTAGTATTGCTGGCATATTTAGATACATTAGGTTTTGCTTCTCGTAGTAATTCTTCTGTTGATAAACTTTTCCCTCGTGTATTGGAACGTTACGTTTCAACAATTAAATATTTTCAGGAAGCAAGGGAAAAAATGGATTTGAAAATCGGAAAAAGTACAATAATTCAGGGTAGTGTGCTCAGCTTACCTGTTGATGATGACAGCGTTGATGCAATAATCACTTCTCCGCCTTATTCATTTGCAATTGATTATTTGAAAAATGATCAACCACAGCTAGAATATCTAGGACATAACCTTGTGGATTTGCGACAAGAAATGATTGGCCTTCAGGGTCGAGGTGTAAAAAATAAGCTTGAGATTTATTTTGACAAAATGAATAAGGCCCTTGGCGAAATGAAACGTGTAGCAAAGAAAAATGCTCCTATTGTTATAATTATTGGCACAAACGATATTCAAACAAATGGGGTGCGATTAGAAACAAAAGTGGTTGAACTTGCAGATAAACTAGGGCTAAAATTTGAATTTAATTTGAAAAAACCAATCCGTGGGCTGCAAAATACAATGAAAGAAGAATCTATTTTATTTTTTATAAATCTAAAATAATATTATGAAAGATACAAAAAACAAAACAGAATTAAAATTTCAAACAGTCATTGATAATAATACTTTTTATTTTTTCAATCCAGGATTTGAAGAAGAATATGAAGGTTATTTGAATTCGCTTAAAGAAATGCTTCTGATATTGAAAAATAATATCGAAACGCAAGGATTAAAAAAAGAATTTTTTGAACAGTTATTGATTGAAAAAGAAAACGGACTCAGGGCCCTGCTCGCTTTGACAGGATTTTCAAACGAAACTTTAAAAAGATTAACAACAATAATCAGAGTTGCAAATGATCCAGAGTTAAGCAAATTGGTAAATAAAGATAATTGGTTCAAAGATGAAGACATAAATAATCTGAAAGAGTGGTCAGACACTCAAATTGCAAAATTTATAAAAGAAAACGAATATTTTAGAAAAGGTATTTTAAACCTTTTCTTTGAGGGTTCAACAGTTCCTTTTTTAACAAAAACTATTCCGTTATTTGAATTAAAAAAACTAAGCATTTCAAAATTGAAATTTGAATTGCCCGAAATGATAGACACTTTGATCAGATATAAAGAAAAAGGCAGTTATTCTGGGAAGAAAGAGAATAATCCCGAAACCTTAATTAAAGAAATTTTAAATTCTTTAGCAATTCCTTTTGAACAAGGTGACCTCAGCGAACTGATTGATAACGTACCGGACAATAAGAGGACAATGGATTTTATCATCCCAAGTAAACAGGATCCGTTAATTATTGTTGAAAGCTCATTCTTGGTAACTACTTCTTCAGGTCAGGGCGATAAATCAAAAACAGAAATTTCTATTGATTCACTTATTAAGTCTTATTATCCAAGTGCAAAATTTGTTGGATTTATTGATGGTATTGGTTGGTACGTAAGAAAAGGGGACCTAAAAAGAATGGTTACAGCTTATGAAGATGTTTTCACTTTCCACAAGGAAGAATTGAAAAGATTTAAGAAGCTTCTAAGAGAAACATTTCAAGAAAATTATAATTATATTTTATAAACATATCAATAAAATATTTAACAGCGATTGTCTAAAATTATTAAATTATCCCTGCAGCTCTGTCTGAATGTTAAAAATTATATTTCTTGAACCATGCCCATATTTTTTACATACCTCATTGCTATTTTTCTTTATTTAGCAGTGACACTATATTATTTTGCAATGATTTTATGGCAAAATATGTACTATCTGTAATATAGCATAGAGTTTTTTGCTGGGATATCCTTAATTTATATTTTTGAATAACTTTAAAGAATTATTATGAGCCATATTGAGATAATCTCACAAGGTGAGAAAACTAAATTCTACATGTATAGCCAGGTGATAATTAGCACTCATTTTTCTATTGAAGACTTGAGTGATACTTCCAAAATATCTGTTGACGATCAATATGTTCAAGCAACTATAAGCTTGATTGACAATGTTTTAGACAGGATAAATGATGGAGGTATACTTTTTATTTATGGACTACCCAAATATCTACCTTTCTTTGCAACACATTTAAATCAATCTAAGAGCCTTGGGTATCATTATTTATTTAAGTACTGGATCGCTCTTGAGGCAAATTCCAGCAAGAGATACAATATTTTAAAAAATAGTCATCTCGGATTATTAATGTATCTTAAAAGTAAATCAAAGATTTCAACAACTCCTTTTCATATTAATACTAAAGATATTAGAATACCTTACAAATATTGTAGTGCCTGCAAAAATAATATTAAAGATTGGGGTGGGAAGAAGCATTTGATGAATCCGATTGGAACTGCTTATTCAGATGTTTGGTCAGAGCAAATTATTGACTTGGAATCAGCTAATGAATTCCCTCAAGAGCTATTTGATCTAATTAGGAGGCTATTTGATGGAGAAGATACAAAAATTTTATTGATTAAAC
>CAZIXJ010000382.1:0-3425 GCA_964542835.1 uncultured Hyphomicrobiales bacterium | reverse complement strand
GGCTCGGAGTTTACCGATAAAATCGGCACAGGTGGGAATCAGATATTTTATCTTGATTGTTTGAAAGCAAATTGGAATCAGGCGAAATCTAAATTTCTAATATAATTGATATTATATCAAAACATCAAAAACTTAAATTTACACTCCTACGCTCTCGGATGGAATGTTCTGTGAACCTCTTTGATAAATTCTTTATCAAGATGAGTATATATCTGAGTAGTGGAAATATCAGAATGCCCAAGCATTTCCTGAACCGCTCGCAAATCTGCACCTCCTTCCAGCAGGTGAGTGGCAAAAGAGTGGCGAAATATATGAGGATGTGCATTTTCCAATCCAACTGATGAGGCATACTTTTTAAGTAATTTCCAAATTCCCATACGTGTAAGACCTTTTCCGCGCTGATTAAGAAAGAGAATATCGCTTGTCTCTTTTCCTTTAAGAAAAAGTGGTCGAACATCCGACTGATATTTTCCAATCCATTCAAGAGCCGAATGCCCTATTGGTACGATTCTCTCTTTAGAGCCTTTACCTGTAACTCTGATTATTTCGGCGTCTTTTATTATATCTCTTTGTTTGATACTAATTAACTCAGTTACTCTCAATCCGCAAGCATATAATGTCTCAAATATTGCTCTGTCTCTGATACCTGCATTTTTTGAAATATCAATAGCATCAATTATTTTCTGAATGTCATTAATTGAAAAAGTATCAGGAAGATTTTTGCTGCTTTTGGGAATTGTTAAAGTTTCTGCAGGATTTCTCTCAGTAATTCCATTTGCATTAAGGTATTTATGAAATCCTTTGATTGATGAGATATATCTTGCTCTTGTAGTAGCAGCCAGCCCAAGCTGTGCCAGATAATTTATAAATTCAAAAACATCTTCATCTTTGATATTGGAAACATCATCAATATCCAAAGACCTGATATAATCATTGTAATTATACAAATCAATTTTGTATGATGATTTGGTGTTTTCAGAAAGACCTCTTTCAAGGCTAATATACGTCAAAAATTCTTTTATTAATATTTCAATCTTTTTTTTCATTTAGCAGTTCTTTGTATTTATCAATCATTATCTGAATATTCGTTTTCCAGTCAAAATTATTAAAAACATATTCCCTGGCTTTTTTCCCGTAATTATTTCTTAAGTTATTATTTTGGATTAATTCAATTATTTTCTCGGCTTGATTGTTTGCATCGTCGGAAACAAAGAGTCCGTTCTCTGTTTTGTCATTTTCCGATTTAATTCCTTCGGCTGATATTTTTGTAGCAATTACAGGTAATTCCATAGCCATAGCTTCCAGTATTTTTACTCTGATACCGCTGCCTACGAATAATGGAGCAATATAGAGATTAGCCTTATTAAGGTGATAACTTATAGAATCTACATACCCTACAGGATTTATTGCTTTATTGGGATGATTTTTAAAGTAATCAGGGATGTTCTTGCCTAACATTGTAAGTTTTACATCAGGGATACTTTTTTGCACAAGTGGCAGCACTTTTTCAATAAACCATTTCAATCCGTTAATATTATGAACCCAACTGTAAGTAGTAGCGATAATTAATTCGTATTTATCCCTTTTGATATAATAATCTAATTTCCATCTTTCTGGGTCAACTCCAATTGACGAGGTTATGATATTTGAATCGGGAGAATACTCAAGTGCGTTATCCCTGTCAGTATCTGTTATCGAATAATTTATATCTGCTTTGGAATAAAAATCAATTTCGAAATTCCTTAATAATTCAGCCTGTTTTTTTACAAAATATTTTTTAAGAGAATATTCAGGATATTCATTTGCAAATCTTTCCCAGATTTTCCATTCGATATTGTGCATTCTATGCCCTAATATAACAGGATATTTTTCCTTTAAATATAATCCGGCAAGAGCAGTGGCAGAATGCTCGCAGTGAATGATATCATATTTTTTGTCAAGATACATTTTGTCCAGTTCATTAAGTACTTCTCTGTTAATGTATTTATAACTGTAAATCGGTTTATTCTTAAAAGTATATTTCAGAATATTGGTAAAATCATTTTTTGTGTTTTTTCTGATAATTCTAATATTACCATATTCCTGTAATTTCTTAATAATACTATCATCGGTATCTTCATTGGAAAATGTAAAAACATCAATATCAAAGCCAAGCTCAGATAAATACTTATAGGTATTATACAAAACAATTTTTCCACCATCATCAGGCGGAAAAGGAATTCTGGGCATTATGTCAAGAATTTTCATTTTCTTAAAATTTTCTTGTAAAATGAAGCAAATAAATGTTTGTAAATTTTCATTACATCTTTGAAGGCACTGGTGCCAAGAGTAATATCCTCTATTTGTTCTTTTTTTGCTGTTTGTCTTTCTTCTCTGTAAGTATGAATCATAGTAGCAGGTATCCTGAATAAGTTTTCTGCAAATGCACTGAATTTAACACCTCTGAAAAGCACAGTAGAAAATTCGAGCAACATATACCAGAATATCCGGGATAATGCCATCCCAAGTGGAAAATATTTAATATTATACCTCACAAGCTGATTAGAAAAAATCAACCATCTTCTTGTCTGAAATCTTTCAGAAGGTGAAGAATAATGTAACGTTCTTAAATTCGGAAAATATCTTATATTAAATCCTCCCAATATTGCACGTGTGCAAAATTCAACTTCCTCATGCCCGAAATTCCAATAGCCGCCTACTTTTTCGAAAACTTCTTTTCTAATTGCCGCACCGGTACCATGAAACATATGAGATTTGTAGCCTTTTTCCGGTACATTTTTTTTATCTACCTTATAAGGATACCAATCCCAAATTCTGTTGCCTGATTTTACTTCAATATCTTCTGTAGCAATAATATGAATATCAGAATTATCTTCAAAGATTTTAACTACTTTTTCAAACACATCATGGGTTTCCGGATTTGAATCATCATCTGTTCGCCAGATAATATCGCCCGATGACATAGAAATAGCGAGATTTTGAGCTCTAATATCTATATTATCCGGCAGCCAAAGATATTCAATTTCAGGAAAATCATTTTCCATCATTTCTTTTGTTCCGTCTTCTGAGGCATTATCTACAATTATAATTTCTTTATTTTGATAAGTCTGGTTCTGAAATGCAATAATTGTATTTCGCAAATCTTCTTTTCTGTTTCTTGTAGCAATTACAACACTTATTTTCATAAAAATTTATAATGATTTCAATTAAAAAAAGACAAATATAATAAATATTTCTGCTCAATTTGATTTTTTCTTTCAATGAATCACAAATCTGTAAGAATAATTAATAAATGTTGATAAATATTTTTTAAAAATCATAGTTATAGTTGGTAATTATTAAAATAATTCTTAATTTAGAAAGTATTTTATCGCATATTTTAAAGAAATAAAAAAATAATATTTCTATATTGGTTTATTTTAATT
>CAZIXJ010000381.1:0-3435 GCA_964542835.1 uncultured Hyphomicrobiales bacterium | reverse complement strand
ATAATGCAAAAATACGATATGAAAGACCCACTTGCAGAAGATATGGATAGCCCTGTGCCTCTTGTTACGCATCGCTATCCGGACAGAGTGCTTTTTCATATCAGCAATATTTGCTCAATGTATTGCAGACACTGCACCAGAAAGCGTAAAGTAGGGGATAATGATTTTATCCCGAGAAAATCAGAGATACAAAAAGGGCTTGATTACATAAAAGATACTCCTCAGGTGAGAGATGTTCTCCTATCCGGCGGAGATCCTTTTATGCTTCCCGATAAATATCTGGACTGGATATTGACTGAATTACGTAAAATTCCATCTGTAGAGGTAATCAGAATAGGCAGCAGGATGCCTGTGGTATTGCCATACAGGATTACTGATGAATTAGTAAATGTATTGAAAAAGCATCAACCGGTATGGGTAAATACTCATTTTAATCATCCGAGAGAGATTACTACTTCTTCCAAAGAAGCCCTTGCCAAATTGGCTGATGCAGGAATTCCGCTGGGTAATCAGTCTGTGCTTTTAGCGGGAGTGAACGATTGCCCGAGAATAATGAAATCTCTTGTTCACAAATTAGTAATGAACAGAGTAAGACCTTATTATTTGTATCAGTGCGACCTCGCAGAGGGGTTGTCTCATTTCAGAACGCCTGTTGGCAAAGGAATGGAAATTATTGAGAGCCTTATTGGTCATACATCAGGCTTTGCAGTTCCTACATACGTAATTGATGCTCCGGGTGGAGGCGGGAAAATCCCTGTAATGCCAAATTATTTGATTTCCTGGTCCACAAATAAAGTAGTTCTAAGAAATTACGAGGGAGTAATTACTACTTACAAAGAGCCTGACTCATACGAACCCACTTTTTGCGACAGAGATTGTGATAATTGTGATTTGCAACTCAAGCTGGAAGATCCTGAGAATCTCGCAAAAGAAACAGGAATAGCAATGCTTCTTGACGATTCCAGTGAGGGTATTTCACTTATTCCATCTAATAACAGCCGACTTGAGAGGAGAAATGGCGGATAATACAATAAAAATTTACTGAATCGTTTATCTATATAATATGTTGAATCTAAATTCCTGAAAAATAATCAATATTATAATAAATTGAAGAAATTGTTTCATTAACTTTTTGTTAATGTATAATATTATGTTTTAAAATAATAAATGGTGTAATTTATGTTGGATATTAAGGAAATCTATACAGAAGAGGAACTTAATAAGTTGATGCCGAGAGAAGAATTCGTAAACTTTTTGTATGATCATCTTGATCAGTTCGGTGATGAAAAATCAGCAATTAATAAGTGCATTGATTTTGCATTTGGAAAAGACGGCGGACTCGGTGGGTTTTTGCTTGCTGCCTATTACGAAGGTGAAATGGTAGGGGCGCTTATAATGAACAAAACCGGTATGAGTGGCTATATTCCTGAAAATATTCTTGTTTATGTTGCTGTAAATGCAAAATTCAGAGGAAAAGGATTTGGCGGAGAGATTTGCAAAAAGTCATTCGACCTTTCTGAAGGCGATGTGAAACTTCACGTAGAATATGAGAATCCTGCCAAGAGGCTTTATGAAAGGCTTGGTATGAAATCTAAATATGCTGAAATGAGATTGCAAAAATAAACAGGATAAAAAATGGCTGAATTAGTTGTCAAATCTGACAAGATAATAGATAATATTCGCAAGATAAGCGACCATCTTGAGAAGAATAATATTGAGTGGTCTCTTATATCAAAAGTATTAAGCGGGCATAAAGAAGTGCTGAGCAAAATACTTAAAAGTCCTGAAATAAAAAGAGTTCATTCTATTGGTGATTCCCGGTTATCAAATCTGAAAAACATAAAGAGTATTGATCAGGATATTGTAACTATGTATATTAAGCCTCCTGCCATACAATATGCCAAAAGCGTAGTGTCTTATTCTGATATTTCTTTGAATACTTCACATGATGCTATTGTAGCACTCAATAAAGAAGCTGAGCTTCAGAATAAACTTCATAAAGTAATTATTATGGTAGAGCTTGGAGAGCTTCGTGAAGGAGTTACAAGAGACAATCTTGTTGAATTTTACGGAAAAATTTTCCAATTAGACAACGTAGAAGTAATAGGGCTGGGTACTAATCTGGGCTGTATGTATGGGGTAGAGCCTACATACGACAAGATGATACAGCTTACTTTGTACAAACAGCTTCTCGAAGAAATGTTCAATAAAAAGTTAGACTTGATTTCTGGTGGAAGTTCTATTACATTACCTCTTATAGGCAGAAAAAAGATTCCTCCTTCGGTAAATCATTTCAGAATTGGAGAGGCTGCATTTCTCGGTACTTCGCCACTTAACAATAAGAAATTTCAAAATCTTTCTACGGATGTATTTGAATACAAAGCAAATATACTTGAGCTGGAAGAAAAAGAATACAAACCCGACGGTGTGTTAAGTGAAGGAAACGTAGGACATGCTTCTTCTGAGGAAAAAGGCCCCGGAGAAACAAGTTACAAGGCTATCCTTGATTTTGGCATACTGGATGTGGACGTTAATGAAATTAATTCAAAGGATAAGAATGTAAAATTTATTGGTACTACATCTGACCTTACAGTTTATGATCTCGGTGAGAACAAAAGAGCAGACAAAAAACTGAAATATAAAGTCGGCGATAAGATTTCTTTTACTCCCTCGTATATGGGAGCAGCCAGATTAATGAATTCTAAATTTATTGATAAAACTGTAAAATAGTATGATAAACGGTGATATTATTAAAATCAGGAAATTTCTTCATCAAAATCCCGAATTATCGGGAGATGAAAAAAAAACTTCAGAATTTATTGCTTCATTTCTGAAGAATTTAAACCCTGATAAATTAATTGAAAATATAGGCGGTTATGGTATAGCCGCCTTATTTAATGGAAAAAACCCCAAATATACAATAGGTTTCAGGGCTGAACTTGATGCACTTCCAATTAAGGAAATAAATGATTTTGAATATGTTTCCAAAAATAAAGGGGTTTCCCATAAGTGCGGACATGATGGTCATATGGCTAATCTGCTTAATTTTACCCGTCTTATTGCATCAAATCAAAAGGATATTAATAATAACATACTTATACTGTTTCAGCCTGCCGAAGAAATTGCTCACGGTGCAAAAGCGATGACAGAAGATGAAAAATTCGGGGAAATAAGACCTGATTATTTGTTCGGTCTTCATAATCTTCCCGGTTTTCCTCTTGGCAGCGTGATTTACAGGAAAGATACATTTGCTTCTGCTTCTGTAGGATTAATTATAAATCTGGAAGGAAAGACTTCTCATGCCGGACATCCCGAAAACGGTATTAATCCTGCATTGGCAATGACAGGAATAATCAACGGAATGATAGCGATACCTTCTTTGCATACAGGACTTGCTGATTCTGCAAATATTACGATAATTCACAGTAAATTAGG
>CAZIXJ010000380.1:0-3438 GCA_964542835.1 uncultured Hyphomicrobiales bacterium | reverse complement strand
ACCCACTTTGATATTCCAAAAATATTGCTTTTGTCTTTAACAATACATGAAGTGGGTGCATCATTTATATCAAAATTATTCTTATCAATTTCTTTTAAATTATTATTCAAAATTAATTGATATTTTATTCCTGTTATTTTACCTTTGATATCCATTTTATGCTTTTAAAAAATACTAAATCTATAATACATTATGACAAATATAGTAAATATCTTGTAATGTTTTGCAAAAAAAATCCCCACTCTCTCGAGCAGGGATTCTGTATAAATTCTATTTGAGCGAATAGTGAACGAAGTTCACCATGAGCTGATAAGAAAGGTCTGTGACCTTACATCATGTCGCCCATTCCGCCGCCGGGCATTGCTGGCATTTTATCTTCATCAGCAGTTTGCTATTGATTTTCTTTAATCATTTTTTGTTAATCAATTGCCTTAGTTCTTCTTTACTTGGCAGAACGGTTTGATATTTACTTGCAAAAATCTGTTCATTATTTTCAGGTAATGTAATTTCTACAAGGGTATCTTTCTTGTCTTTACATAGAATTATGCCAATAGTTTTATTTTCTGTATCAAGTTTTACAAATCTGTCGTAATAATTTACATACATCTGCATTTGTCCTAAATCTTGATGCGTTAGTTTCCCTATTTTCAAATCAATAACAACAAAACATTGTAAAAGTCGATTGTAAAACACTAAATCAATTCTAAAATGTTCCTCATCAAATGTAAACCTCACTTGTCTTCCAACAAATGTAAATCCTTTTCCAAGTTCAAGTAAAAATTGTTCTAATTTGTCAATGATTTTTTGTTCCAATTCACTCTCAGAATATTTTTCATATTCAGGAAGCCCAATAAATTCGAGGATGTAAGGGTCTTTTAAACTATCTTTTGCTGTTTCAATTATTTGTCCTTTTTCAGATAGTTCTTTTATTGCTTTTTTATCTCGACTTAAAGCTAAACGTTCATAAAGAGAAGTATCATATTGTCTTCGTAATTCTCTTAGACTCCAATTGTTTTCTACTGTTTCGAGTTCATAAAATTTTCTCTCGTCAATATTGTCAATCCGCATTAGAAATAAATAATGCGACCAACTTAATTTGAATTCGTCAGACACTGTCTGACCTTTTGAGTATATCAAAAAAAAGGTTCTCATTTGTTTTAGGTTTGTAACAGAAAAGCCTTTTCCAAACTCATCACTCAAACGGTCAGATAATTCTTTTAAAATTTGTCTGCCATATTCAGCACGTTCTTTACCATTCTGTTCTTCTTCCACAATCATTCTACCTATCTCGAAATAGGTATAAACCATTGTTTTATTAACTGATTGAACAACGCTATTCCGTGCTTCTTTCAGTAAATTAGCTACTTTGGTGTAAAAGTCGTTTTGCTTATTATGTTCAATAATGCTCATAAAAAATCCTTTTTACAAAGCTCGTTTATTTTCGTTTTCCATGTGCTGTAGATTTTTCACAATAACCAACATCTCATTTACCTACATCCTCTCGATAAATGCTCCCCAAATATAATAAAATTATTTCAATACTCAATACAAAAAAAATCCCACTCTCTCGAGCAGGGATTTATATCTAAATTCTATTTTGAGAAATTGTGAGCTATTTTATTATGAACTATGTAATTCCATTCGTACATACTAACTACACTATACTTAACAATTCTTCTGTACTAATGAACTTATTCCATTTCTTTATTATCAAACCTTTCTGTAATTTTTTATCACCACTCCACAATTTTCCATTAACAAATTCTGTAAGTGCAACAAATTCAGTATCATCTTCATCTACATCATAAGTAAGTTCTTCAGCAATATCATATATTTCCGGTGGAATCAATCTTGTATTAATAAAACTAATATTTTTCACAACTAAATCAATCATCCTATCTAACTCAATATCATTATAACCTGATAATCTTGATAATTTACCTTTATGTTTTTTAATTTCAGTTATAAGCCTTTCTATACTGTAAAAATGATATTGTGCTGATGGTTTTAATATGATATTAGCTATTCGTGAATTTGAGTTAAGTACTGCACTAAATACGATATTTGTATCTACAACAATTCGCATCATTGCCTTCCTAATTCATTTTTAGCTTGTTTCCATCGCCCTTTTTTTACTTCGCTCACCAAATTATCCACATCATCCTGTGTTGCTTTTGATTTTGCAGCTATTTCTTTGTATTGGAATAAATCAGACAAATACTGCAATTCATCAATATCCATTGTAGCAGGCAGTCTGAAAATTATTTCACCTTCTGTTCTTTCAATAATCATATCAATGCCTTTGTATATAATTGTTATTCATATCATAATATACGAATTATCAGGAAATAATTATAACAAAAAAAAATCCTCACTCTCTCGGGAGCAGGGATTCTGTATAATAATGAAAATGAAAATTGTTGAAGATGCTGAAATAGTGAAATTAAAGATTTTATAATTTTAAATCTACATTATAATCCGTATTTGATTCTTTAACAAGAAAAAGCTCTAATTGTTTTTCATTTTTAAAACCTATAATTTTATTTAAATATTTCTCAATTAAATAAGGATTTTCAATTTCTTTTTTTCTTTTTTTACTTAATTCCAGATATTCTTCTTCAATATCTATACCTAAATATTTTCTGCCAAAAATATTAGCCGCAATACCTGTTGTACTACCACCCGTAAATGGGTCAATTATCCAAGCACCTTTTTTGGTTGATGCTAAAATAATTCTTGTAAGAACTGACAATGGTTTTTGTGTTGGATGTTTTCCACATGATTTCTCCCAAGGAGCTATAGCTGGTAGAGTCCATACATCTTTCATTTGTTTATTGTCATTCAACTCCTTCATCAATTCATAATTAAAATAATGAGGTGTTTTTTTATTTTTTCTTGCCCAAATAATTAATTCCGTTGAATGAGTAAAATATTTGCAAGAAAAATTGGGTGGTGGATTAGTTTTCTGCCAAGTAATGATATTTAATATCTTAAAATCTAATTCAGTTAAAATCTGACCTACGCTAAAAATATTGTGCATTGTACCACTAATCCAAATAGTTGCATTCTCCTTCATTTTCTCACGTATTAATGAGAGCCATTGACGATTAAAATTATTTATAAAATCAAATCCTTTTGATTTATCCCAGATACCTTTATTTACGCTTTTAATCCGACCATTTTTAATTGTTAAGCCATCATTTGATAGAAAGTATGGTGGATCAGCAAAAACCATATCAAATTTAAAATCAAATAATTTTAATAAATCAAATGAATCACCTTTAAGCAATGTGAAATTTTTATCTTTTGATTTATAAAATGGCTTAATCATCATCTATGTGTTGCTACTGATACAATTTTAAAAATATTTTCATTGTCTTTAAGTGCTTCAAGAAGGTTTTTAAACATATATGCTGTTTCTAAATTAGTTTTCTCTTG